>DATMCA010000908.1:0-8422 GCA_035559015.1 Umezawaea sp.
GACGACCACCGAATCGGACCAGTGGCCGTCCCCCTACCGCACAAACCATCACCCAGAGCTAACCGAGCCAAGCCCTAACTGAGTCGCTCCAACACCATCGCCATCCCCTGCCCCCCACCCACGCACATCGTCTCCAACCCGAACTGCTTGTCGTGGAACTGCAAAGAGTTGATCAACGTAGTCGCGATCCGAGCCCCGGTCATCCCGAACGGATGCCCCACCGCAATCGCCCCACCGTTCACGTTCAACCGATCCAAATCGATCCCCAACTCCTGGTACGACGGGATCACCTGAGCCGCGAACGCCTCGTTGATCTCCACCAGGTCGATGTCCCCGATCGACATCCCGGCCAACGCCAGCGCCCGCCGAGAAGCCTCCACCGGCCCGAGCCCCATGATCTCCGGCGACAACCCCGACACCCCGGTCGACACGATCCGGGCCAACGGCGTGATCCCCAACTCCCTGGCCTTCACATCCGACATGATCACCAGCGCGGCCGCCCCGTCGTTCAACGGGCAGCAGTTCCCCGCCGTGACCTTCCCGTTCGGCCGGAACACCGGCTTCAACGCGGCCACGCCGTCCAGCGTCACCCCGGCGCGGGGCCCGTCGTCGGCGGACACCACGGTCCCGTCCGGCAGCGTCACCGGCGTGATCTCCCGCGCCCAGAACCCGTTCGCGATGGCCTTCTCGGCCAGGTTCTGCGACCGGACCCCGAACTGTCCATCTCCTCGCGCGAGATCCCCTTGGCCCACGCCAGGTTCTCCGCCGTCTGCCCCATCGCGATGTAGACGTCCGGCACCTGGCCGGACTCGCGGGGGTCGACCCAGGTGTCGGCGCCGGCCTCGGCCGTGGCCACCGTCCGGGCCTCGGCCTCGGCGAACACCGGGTTGTGCGTCCCGGGCCACCCGTCCGAGTTGCCCCGCGCGAAGCTCGACACGGTCTCGACGCCAGCGCTGATGAACACGTCGCCCTCGCCGGCCTTGATGGCGTGCAGCGCCATCCGGGTGGTCTGGACGCTGGACGCGCAGTACCGCGTCACGGTCGTGCCGGGGACCTGGTCGTAGCCCGCGAGCACGGAGACGACCCGGCCCATGTTGAAGCCCTGCTCGCCGCCGGGGAGGCCGCAGCCGAGCATCAGGTCGTCGATGGTGTTGGGGTCGAGTTCCGGGACCTTGGCCAGCGCGGCCTTGACCATCTGCACGGTCAGGTCGTCGCCGCGGATGTCCTTGAGCGAGCCCTTGCCCGCTCGGCCGATGGGGGATCGGGCGGTGGAGACGATGACGGCCTCAGGCATTACGGAACTCCTTTGTTCACCGCAGCGTGTGGAATCAGCCTAGTTAACGCCTGTTCAGCCGTGCCACCACTCGTGACGTACACCGCCGTGCTTTCACGATGCCGAAAGATCCACTGCTGGTCCATCCGGGTTACCACCCGTTCCGGTACCCGTTCAGGCCGCCGTCCGCGCCGAGCCCCGCCGCCGTCCGCGGCACTCGTCCGCTGATCACCGGGTCACCTCGTCCACGCGGTGGATCGTCCACCGAACGCCGGAGCCGCGCGGCCGAGTTACGCTTCGCCGGTAATCTCGCGAAGTGGGAAGGACTCTCCCGGTGGAGTACGTCGAGCACGTCGTCGACCTGGTTGGCAACACGCCGCTGGTGAAGTTGAACTCGATCACGGAGGGCTTGGCGCCGCTGGTGCTCGCCAAGGTCGAGTACTTGAACCCCGGCGGGAGCGTGAAGGACCGCATCGCGCTGCGCATGGTGGAGGCGGCCGAGGCCTCCGGTGAGCTCAAGCCCGGCGGCACGATCGTCGAACCGACGTCCGGCAACACCGGTGTCGGCCTGGCGCTCGTCGCGCAGCGCCGCGGCTACAAGTGCGTCTTCGTCTGCCCGGACAAGGTCAGCGAGGACAAGCGCAACGTGCTGAAGGCGTACGGCGCCGAGGTCGTGGTGTGCCCGACGGCGGTCGCCCCGGAGCACCCCGACTCCTACTACAACGTGTCGGACCGCCTGGTGCGCGAGATCCCCGGCGCGTGGAAGCCGAACCAGTACGCGAACCCGCAGAACCCGCTGAGCCACTACCACTCCACGGGCCCGGAGATCTGGCGCCAGACGGAGGGGCGGATCACGCACTTCGTCGCGGGCGTCGGCACCGGCGGCACGATCTCGGGCACCGGCAAGTACCTCAAGGAGGTGTCCGGCGGCAAGGTGAAGGTCATCGGCGCGGACCCCGAGGGCTCCGTGTACTCCGGTGGCACCGGCCGCCCGTACCTCGTGGAGGGCGTCGGCGAGGACTTCTGGCCGGACGCGTACGACCGCGACATCTGCGACGAGATCGTCGCCGTGTCCGACGCGGACTCGTTCTCCGTCACCCGGCGCCTCGCCCGCGAGGAGGGCCTGCTCGTCGGCGGCTCCTGCGGCATGGCCGCCGCCGCGGCGCTGAAGATCGCGAAGGAGTGCGGTCCGGACGCCGTCGTGGTCGTGCTGCTGCCCGACGGCGGTCGCGGCTACCTGTCGAAGGTCTTCAACGACCAGTGGATGTCCTCCTACGGCTTCCTGCCGCCCGACTCGTCCGGCGCGACCGTCGGCGACGTGCTGCGGCGCAAGGACGGCCACATCCCGGACCTGGTCCACGCCCACCCCAAGGAGACCGTCGCGGAAGCGGTCGCGATCCTGCGCGAGTACGGCGTCTCGCAGATGCCCGTCGTCAACGCCGAGCCGCCCGTCATGGCCGCCGAGGTCGCCGGAGCCGTCAACGAGCGCGACCTGCTGGAGGCGCTGTTCACCGGCAAGGCGCAGCTCGCCGACACGCTGGAGAAGCACATGTCCGCCCCGCTGCCGACGATCGGCGCGGGCGAGTCGGTCGGCGTGGCGATGAAGGCACTGTCCCAGGCGGACGGTGCTCTCGTGCTGGACGACGGCAAGCCGGCGGGCGTCGTTACCCGGCAGGACATCCTGGGTTTCCTCGCCGGACGCTGAGCGGGGGCGTTCCGCGACACGTTCACCGGTTGCCGGTGGCGGGCCGTGGTCGATCCGCTAGCGTGGCCTGGACTTACCCGTAAGCGCGACCCGAACAAAGGGGCTGGACACTCCGATGAACGCTCCGCAGCCGCCAGAAGGCCAGAACCAAGGCGGCCAACCACAGGAGAGCCAGGGGCAGGCTCCCAGCGCCGACGCGACGCAGGTGGTGCCGAGCGGCGGACAGCCCCCGGCGTTCCCGACCTCGGACGCGACCCAGGTCGTCACCCCCGGCCAGGGGCAGCAGCCGAACTCGGACGCGACGCAGGTCGTGTCCGGTCAGGGCCAGCAGCCGCCGTCGAACCCGTACGGCCAGCCGCCGCAGACCGGCTCCGGCGGGTTCCCCGCCCAGCCGCCCGCGTACGGCCAGCAGCCGGGCCAGTACGGCCAGCCGCCGTCGAACCCGTACGGCCAGCCCGCCCAGCCCTACGGGCAGCAGCCGTACGGCCAGCCGCCGCAGTCGAACCCCTACGGCCAGCAGCCGCAGCAGCCCTACGGGCAGCCCCAGCAGCAGCCGTGGGGCGCCCAGCCGCCCGCCTACGGCCAGCCGCAGCAGGCCTGGGGCGGCGCTCAGGCCGGTTACCCCGGTCAGGGCGGGTACGGCGCCCCGGCGGGCAACTACGCCGAGTGGGGCTCGCGGGCCATCGCGGGCCTGATCGACTACGTCGCCCCGATCCTCGTGTTCTACGTCCTGGTCTTCGTGGTCGCCACCAGCGGTGACCCCGGCGTCGCCCTCGCCGTGAGCGGCATCGGGTACCTCGGCATCATCGGGTACCAGGTGTACAACTCGATGTTCCTCCAGGGCACGACCGGGCAGTCGCTCGGCAAGAGGGTCGCCAAGATCAAGCTGATCAGCGAGCAGACCGGGCAGCCGGTCGGCTTCGGCAACGCCTTCGTCCGGCAGCTCTGCCACTTCATCGACGGCCTGCCCTGCGGCGTGGGTTACCTCGCGCCGCTGTGGGAGGTCAAGAAGCAGACCTGGGCCGACAAGATCATGAACACCGTCGTGGTGATGGCGGACGGCTCCGCCGCTCCCGGCCAGTTCCCCGGCACCGGCGGCCAGCCCCAGCAGCAGCCCTACGGCTACGGCCAGAAGCCGCAGGCGCAGCCGGGTTACGGCCAGCAGCCCCAGCAGGGCTACGGGCAGCAGCCCCCGCAGCAGGGCTACGGCCAGCAGCAGCCGCCCCAGCAGTGGTGATGCGCTGAATCGAACAAGGAGCCCCCGACCACCCGGTCGGGGGCTCCTTGCTTTTCCCGGCCAGTGGACGGCGCCCACCTCGCCTTTCAGATGCGTCCGAACAGCCCCGTACCCTCAAGTCATGACGGACAGCTCCGCCCACTACGGCTTCGCGACCAGGGCAATCCACGCGGGTCAGGAACCCGACCCGACCACCGGCTCGGTGATCCCGCCCATCCACGCGACCTCCACCTACGCGCAGGACGGCGTCGGGGGCCTGCGCGGCGGGTACGAGTACTCCCGCACCGGCAACCCGACCAGGGCGGCCCTCCAGGAGTGCCTCGCCTCGCTGGAGGGCGGCAGGCACGCCCGCGCCTTCGCGTCCGGCATGGGCGCGACCGACGCGGCCCTCCGCTCGATGCTGCGCCCCGGCGACCACATCCTCATCCCGAACGACGCCTACGGCGGCACGTTCCGGCTGATCGACAAGGTGCTGGGCCACTGGGGCATCGAGCACACGCCCGTCGAACTGTCCGATGTGGACGCCGTTCGCGCCGCGGTCCGCCCCAACACCAAGGTCATCTGGATCGAGACGCCCACCAACCCGCTGCTGAACATCGCGGACATCGCGGGCCTGTCCCAGATCGCGCACTCCGCGGGCGCGCTGCTCGTGGTGGACAACACGTTCGCGTCCCCGTACCTCCAGAGCCCGCTCGGCCTCGGCGCCGACGTGGTCATGCACTCCACGACCAAGTACATCGGCGGCCACTCCGACGTCGTCGGCGGCGCGCTCATCACCTCCGACGACGAGCTGGACGCCCAGTTCGGCTTCCTCCAGAACGGCGCGGGCGCGGTCGCCAGCCCGTTCGACTCGTGGCTGACGCTGCGCGGCATCAAGACCCTCGAACTCCGCATGGAGAAGCACTCGGACAACGCCGAACTGGTCGTCGAGGCGCTGCTCAAGCACCCGAAGGTCAAGACCGTGCTCTACCCCGGCCTGCCGGAGCACCCCGGTCACGAGCTGGCGGCGAAGCAGATGCGCCGGTTCGGCGGGATGATCTCGTTCACCGTCCACGGCGGCGAGCAGGCCGCGCTGGACGTGTGCTCGCGCACCAAGCTGTTCACGCTGGCCGAGTCGCTCGGCGGTGTCGAGTCGCTGATCGAGCACCCCGGCAAGATGACCCACGCCAGCACCGAGGGCTCGCTGCTGGAGGTGCCGTCGGACCTGATCCGCGTCTCCGTCGGCATCGAGGCCGGTGACGACCTCGTCGCCGACCTGGTCGCCGCACTGGGCTGACCCCGGTCACCACGAAGGCCCCGCTCCACCGGAGCGGGGCCTTCGTCGTCGTGACGCCTAGGGCTTGACCAGGTTGTCGCCGGGCAGTTGGTACTGCGCGTTCTCGGTCTTCGGCACCGCGGGCAGGTCCTGGCCGTCGACGCAACCGCCGACGAACTGGAGCGTGCCGTTCTGCTGCTCGAAGTGCCCGGAATCGTGGCAGCCCGCCTGGGCGACGGTGAAAAAGGCCGCGCCGGTCAGGGCCACGGCCGTGGCGACCGCTCCGAAGAGCGGAAGCACAGCGGCTGCGCGCCTTGCGAGTGCCATGCCGCCTCCCCGATGTGAATGCCCTGTGAGGTTCCCCAAGACAGAGAGTACCCGTCCCCGTGCAGTGGGTACCAAGCTCGTCGGCCAGAGGTGGCGCAGACCCGTCAGGCGGCCGCTACGGGTGGTAGTGGTTGGCCATCTTGGAGATCTGCCCGGCCTCGTTGTAGAAGATCGCCGGCGCGACTGGCGTACCGGGGGGCGTCACCGCCAAGTAGGCCTCCCGATCGCACGGCACGGTACCCAGTCCTTGCTGGTCGATGGACGGGTTGACCTGGTTGCCGGGGTCGCAGCCCATGGTCGTCAGGAACTCCGCGTCCGGCGCCAGCACGGCCGTGTGGACGAGTCCGTCGATCGCCTCGGCCCTCCGGTTGTTCGGCGCGAAGCGCACGAACCGCGCCACCTGGAAGTCGACGCTCCCGTCGTCTCGCATGGCGGTCACGATCGACACCGGGACCGCCAACGTCTGGGTGGACTCCGCTGCGGACTCCCGAACCTCGGAAGCCCCGGCGATCTTGGCCTCACTCGTCCCGACGGCCGCGCCGGCGCTCTCCGTGGAGGACGGCGACAACGTCGGCGCGGCAGTGGAGCTACCGCTCGCGAACGCGCTGAGCAGCAGGACCGCCGCGCCGACGCCTGGTAGGAACCTTTTCTTGATGATCTTCAATGCACTCTCCTGATCGCGGTTCTCGTCAACCGCAACCAGCACGCTCACCGAGGATCAGAGGTTGCCCCGGCGTTCCTGCTCCCTTTCGATCGCCTCGAACAGGGCCTTGAAGTTGCCCTTGCCGAAGCCCAGCGAGCCGTGGCGCTCGATCAGCTCGTAGAACACCGTCGGCCGGTCACCGGTCGGCGCGGTGAAGATCTGGAGCAGGTAGCCGTCCTCGTCACGGTCGACCAGGATGCGGTGCTCCTTGAGCACCTCGATCGGCACGCGCACCTTGCCGATGCGGGCCCGCAGCTCGGGGTCGTCGTAGTAGGAGTCCGGGGTCTCCAGGAACTCGACGCCCGCCGCGCGCATCGCGGTCACGGTGCCGATGATGTCGTTGGTGGCCAGCGCGATGTGCTGCACGCCCGCGCCCGCGTAGAACTCCAGGTACTCGTCGATCTGCGACTTGCGCTGGGCGATCGCGGGCTCGTTGAGCGGGAACTTGACCCGGTGGTTGCCGTTGGAGACGACCTTGCTCATCAGCGCCGAGTAGTCGGTCGCGATGTCGTCGCCGATGAACTCCGCCATGTTCACGAAGCCCATGACGCGGTTGTACCACTCGACCCAGTAGTCCATCTTGCCCAGCTCGACGTTGCCGACGCAGTGGTCGACCGCCTGGAACAGCCGCTTCGGCGCGCCCGCGGGCCGCACGACGGTGCTCTCCTTGACGACGTAGCCGGGCAGGTAGGGGCCCGTGTAGCGGGACCGGTCGACCAGCGTGTGGCGGGTCTCGCCGTAGGTCGCGATGGCGGCCATCCGCACGGTGCCGTTGTCGTCGCTGACGTCGTGCGGCTCTTCCAGCACGGTCGCGCCCTGCGAACGGGCGTGCGCGATGCAGCGGTCGACGTCGTCGACCTCCAGCGCCAGGTCCACCACGCCGTCGCCGTGCGCGCGGTGGTGCTCCAGCAGCGGGCTGTCGGGCAGCACGCCGCCCTTGATCACGAACCGCGCCGACCCGGACTTGAGCACGAACGCCTTGTGGTCCCGCTGGCCCGTCTCGGGCCCGGCGTACGCGACGAGCTGCATCCCGAAGGCGACCTGGTAGAACCACGCGGTCTGCGTGGCGTTGCCGACCACGAACACCACGGCGTCCATCGAGCGCACCGGGAACGGGTCCTTGGTGGCGTCGTAGTCGACCAGCCCGACGAGCTGCCGGAGCTGGTCGTAGCTCACGTCGTCGAGCTGCTGGTCGCTGCGACCCAGAGTCCCGGTCATGGTGTTCCCCTCCGTTTGGTCAATTCGGCAGGAATAGGATGTGTCGCGCCGGGCATCCTGAGCAACAGTCAGTGAAAACGCTGGACATCTTGTATAGTGATGTATGACTTCGGGAGAGCAACTCGAACACTCTGACCAGCCGTTGGACGTCCTGGACGCCAGGCTCCTGCTGCTGCTCACCGACGAGCCCCGGCTGGGAGTCCTGGAGTGCTCCCGCCGGCTGGGCGTGGCCCGCGGGACCGTGCAGGCCAGGCTGGACCGCCTGGTGGCGAGGGGCGTGCTCACCGGCTTCCCGCCCGCGCTGGACCTGGCGGCGATGGGCTACTCGCTGACCGCGTTCGCCGTGCTGGAGATCGCCCAGGGCCGCAGGCAGGTGGTGTCCGACGGCCTGGCGGCGATCAACGAGGTGTGCGAGGTCCACGCCACGACCGGGCAGGGCGACCTGTTCGTGCGCATGGTGGCCCGCTCCAACGCCGACCTCCAGCGGGTGATCGACGAGATGGTCGACGTACCCGGGGTCGAACGCCTGTCCACGTCGATCGCCCTGTCCACCCCCGTGCCACCGCGCGTGCGCCCGCTGCTGGAGCGGATCACCTAGACGGGCGCCGCGCGCGCCATCAGGTCGACGCCCAGCCTGCCGCCCAGGAACAGCTCCTCGGACGGGGTGTCCAGCTCGGTGGGCGTGAGGCCGGTGAGCGCCCGGA
>DATMCA010000909.1:0-2145 GCA_035559015.1 Umezawaea sp.
GTCGGCGTCGGCGTCGACGTTGTGGCTGAGCTGTTCGAGCACTCTGTGGCTCGGTCGGCCGCTGCCCGGGTCCGCAAGGAGACCCGCCTCGGTCAGGATGCGGTGGGCCGTTGAGCTCCCTCGGCCCGGACCGAACCCGTGCGGCGAGTCGCGCCCGCGACCGCCAGCGGGGCGGCGATCTCTTCGAGCGACCTGCCTTCGGCGTCGACCCCGAGGAACCACGCGACCAGTCCACCGGCGATCATCACGACCGCGCCGAGCAGATAGCCCAGGAACAGCTTGAACGGCTCTGAACCGTCGCCGATGAGCGCGCCGTAGATGACCGGGCCAAGGGCGCCGAAGCATTGCGCGATGGCGAAGAACACCGCGATCGCCTTTGCCCGCACCTCTAGCGGGAAGATCTCGCTCACGGTCAGGTAGGCCGCGCTGGCTCCGGCCGACGCGAAGTAGAAGATGACGCACCACGCGATGGTCTGGGTCACCGCGTTGAGCACCCCGGCGTTGAACAAGACCGCGCTGATGGCGAGCAGGACACCGGACAGCAGGTAGGTACCCGTGATCATCTTTCGGCGCCCGATGGTGTCGAAGAAATGGCCGATGGTCAGCGGGCCTGCTAGGTTCCCGACCGCGAACGCGATCAGGTACAGCGGCGCCGACTCCGACGCCACCCCGTAGAACTTGCCGAGCACCAACGTGTAGGTGAAGAAGATCGCGTTGTACAAGAACGACTGGCTGATCATGAGCGAGGCACCCAGCACGGACCGGCTCGGGTAGTCGCGGAAGAGTACGCGCGTCAGCGCCACATAGCCGATCTTCTCGGTGGGCCGCAGGACGATGACCTTGCTCCCGTCGACGGGCGGCAACTTGACGCCGGTCGCCTCCACCTCGTGTTCGATGTAGGAGATCGTGCGTTCGGCCTCCTCCACGCGGCCGTTCATGACCTGCCAGCGCGGGCTCTCCGGCAGGTTCCGCCTCACCAGGAGAATCACCAGCCCGAGGACCGGTCCGAGCAGGAAGGCGAGCCGCCAGCCGAGGCTGATGTCGATCGCCTTGAGGAAGACGAACGTGCCGATCGTGCCGATGATCGCGCCAGCCCAGTACGTGCCATTGACGGCGATGTCGACCCGGCCCCGGTAGCGGGCCGGGATCAGCTCGTCGATCGCCGAGTTGATGGCCGCGTATTCCCCACCGATGCCCATACCGGCGATGAACCGGGTGACGTAGAGGAAGACGACCCAACCCGCGCTATTGCCCAGGGTCAGTGCGGTAAGGCCGCTACCAACGAGGTAAACGGCCAAGGTGATCATGAAGAGATTCCGGCGACCCAGCTTGTCCGACAGCCGCCCGAAGAAGAGCGCACCGACCACCTCGCCAGCCAGATACACGCTTGCGATGAGCCCGACCGCCGCCGAGGACAGCCCGAGAGTCTCGGGCCTGGTCAGCGTGTCCGCAACGGCGCTGGCGACGGTGATCTCCAGCCCATCGAGGATCCACGCGACTCCGAGCGCGACCACCATCCTCGTATGGAACGGCGACCACGGCAGGCGATCGATCCGAGCCGGGATCAAACTGCGCACCGTGCCCGGCGCTGCTGCATGTGCGCCCGCTGCCATTTCGGGCCTCCGATCTTCCTCATGTTCGTACTCGGCCCAACGGCCCGCGTGGCGGCTACGCACGTGCGTCCGGCCCGACGCTGGTCGGGCGGCGCCGAGCCTGCGGGAGCAAAGGTCAGAGCCCGGAGCACTGAGCGGGTGACCACGGGTGACTGGTTGTAATCCACGGATTCTGGACGCGGCGGCACCGATCAGCATCGCTCCACCGGGATGAGACTGTGTGCCGTGCCCGGGCCTCCCGGGCTGAACCGGACATCGGCTGGTTCCGCGAGCGCTTCAGCCCGGCCCGAGCCGCCGATCCTGGCGCAGCATCCGCTGCGCCCCAAGGGTGAAGGCACGGCCGCAACCATGAGCCCCAAGGGTGAAGGCACGGCCGCAACCATGACCTGTCAGGTGCAGGCCATCCGACCGCCGATCGGCCACGGTGGACGCGGACGCAGCCCGCGGCCGGGGAGGGTGAACCGATGTGAGTGCCACCGGATACGCCACATTCGACACCACGCTGGCGAAGACGAACGGCATCCTGAAGCAG
>DATMCA010000910.1:0-2804 GCA_035559015.1 Umezawaea sp.
GCGCACCGGCCCGTCCAGGGTCGCCACCGTGCGGCGGTTCTCGTAGCGGATCGGCATCCGCCGCCCGCAGCCCGGGCAGCACCGCCGAACCGGCCGCAGCACCCGCTCCCGCTCGGCCCGCGGCCGCGCCTCCCGACGTGCCATGCTCATCCCCTCACGTACTCGTCGGGAGAGCAACGCACAGCCAACTTTGCCGGCCTAGAAAAAAACGAGCTCAAGCCGCACCTGAGGAAGATGTGGTGCATCCCGCCGAAACAGTCGGCGGAGTTCGTCTACCACATGGAGGATGTACTCGAGGTCTACCGCCGGCCTCACGACCCCAAACACCCGGTCGTGTGTCTGGACGAGACCTTCACCCAGCTGATCGGCGAGAGCCGCGAGCCGCTGCCGACGGCCCCGGGGCAGGTGGAACGGTACGACTGCGTGTACGTGCGGAACGGCACCGCCAGCCTGTTCCTGGCCTTCGAGCCGCTCGCGGGCTGGCGGCACGTGGCCGTCACCGAGGGCCGCAAGCGGGGCGACTGGGCGCGGTTCGTCGCGGCGCTGCTCGAGGGGCGCTACGCCGAGGCGGAGAAGCTCGTGCTGGTGATGGACCAGCTCAACACCCACTCCCCGGCGAGCCTGTACGAGGTCTTCCCGCCCGAGCAGGCCAAGCGCCTGGCCGACCGGCTCGAGGTCCACCACACGCCCAAGCACGGCTCGTGGCTGAACATGGCCGAGATCGAGTTCAGCGCGCTCGCCCGCCACCTGCCGGGGCGGGTCGGCGACAGGTCAGCGCTGGGGCGCCACGTGACGGCGTGGGAGCGGGACCGGAACGGCGCCGGGGTCGTGGCCGACTGGCGCTTCACCACGGCCGACGCCCGGATCAAGCTCCGCAAGCTCTACCCGACGATCAATGCCTGACGGAGTACTAGTGGGTCGTTTGGCACGTAGTCCGGCATTCATGCCGGCTTTTCCGGTAGTGCGATAGCGGTCGCTGGGTGTGCGCCGCGGAGCCGCCGACGGGGTGGCCATCATCGGGCCGTCGTCGCCGACGGCGGCGCTTGCCGTTCCACACGAAGGGGGTCGGCTGGCGGTTCCAGGCGCGGGCCGTCTGCTCGAACCAGACGCCGATCTCGGCCGGGCTTGAGGGGTGCTGCCCGTCGAGAGCGCGCCGCTTGAGGATGCGCTGGATCGATTCGGCCATGTTCAGCCAGCTGCCGCCCAGCGGCGTGTAGAGCGGCATGATGCCGTGGCGGCAGAGCCAGAGCACCATCTCGGGCGTCTTGTGGCCGGCGAGGTTGTCCCACACCAGGAGGACCCGCAGCGGCGGCAGGTCCGCGGGCAGGCTGAAACGCACCGCCAATCCGTCCTGCCACGCCTGCCACAGGGCGCGGTTCGCCGCCGGGTCGAGCGGCGCCGCCCTCGCCGGCAGCGCCGCCACGATCTGCCCCAAGGCCTCCTTCAGCCAACCATGCAGGACCGTGTTCGTGCCGCTGGTCGCCGGGCGGAGGCTGACCCGCCCCGTGGCGGGGTGGAACAGGGTCAGGATCTTGGCCGTCCCGGCGCGCACGTACTCGTGCGGCTGGGTGGCGGGGCGGCCCTCCGGCCGCCAGCTGCCGCCCGGATGCGGCACGGTCTGGAAGGGGCCGGCCTCGTCCTCGCACCAGACCGCCAGCCCCATCCGAGCCCCCAGCTCGTAGGCGTGCTCGATCAGCTTTTTTTCGCGGCGGCGTCGGGGTCGGTGACCGTGACCGCGCCGCCCCGCCCGCGGCGACGCCGGACCACGCCGGTGTCGCACCACGTGCGGGTCTTCTGCCAGCTCAGCCCGGCGGCACGGAGCGTGCGCCAGATCGTGTAGGTGCTGACGGTCGGCAGACCATCCCCGGCCCGGCGCAAGGCGGCCCGCAGCGTGCTCAGCGACCACGTCGCGGTGCCGTCACGGTCGCGGTCCGGGACCCGCGCGGCCTCGGCCAGGATGCGTCGCTGCTCATCGTCGGCGTAGCGGATCGGGGGCCCGCCGCCGTGGCGCGGCAGCGTCGCGCCCAGCCCGTCCCGATTGAAGCCGGCGACCCATCGCGCGACGGTGTCACTGTCGCGGCGTCCGACCCTTCGGGCCGCGGCCGTATAGCTCTGTCCGTCGGCGACGGCGAGCAACGCCGCGGCCCGCGCCACCTGCGCCGCCGGCGCGCCACGCGACCGGCTCAGGCGAGACAAGACCGCCCGCTCCTCCAAGCTCATCGGGCGCAGCGGATCCTTCTGTCGTCGCGACATGATCCATCCCGCAGCAGGTCATCCCGTGGCTTTATACCGGTCCACGTGCCAAACGACCCACTAGTGGATCTGGTCTAACGCTTGGTTCCCACGCCGGACCTTCTCGAGGATGTGCTCCGGCTTGGCGGTCCAGACGAAGGGCTTGGGGGAGCCGCTGGTCTCGGCGAGGAAGCGGTTGATCGCCGCCTGCAGCTCGACCAGGGAGCCGAACACGCCGCGCTTGAGCCGCCGCTTGGTCAGCTTGGCGAAGAAGCCCTCGACCGCGTTGAGCCACGAGGCCGAGGTCGGGGTGAAGTGGAAGGTCCAGCGGGGATGCCGCTGCAACCAGGCCAGGACCTTCGGGTGCTTGTGGGTGCCGTAGTTGTCGAGGACGGCATGGACCAGTTTGCCCGCCGGCACGGCCGCCTCGACCGCGTTCAGGAAGCGCAGGAACTCCTGGTGGCGGTGCCGCTGCATGCAGCGGCCGATCACCCGACCGTCGAGCACGTTCAGGGCGGCGAAGAGCGTGGTGGTCCCGTGGCGCTCGTAGTCGTGGGTCATGGTCGCGGGCC
>DATMCA010000911.1:0-6404 GCA_035559015.1 Umezawaea sp.
GCCGACCCCATATCCTGCGTGTGGGCACGTCGTTTCCCGTCTACCCGGTTTCGGTTCCTCGACAGTTCAGAAACCTAGACCCGGCAACGACGTGCCCTTCTGCTGCCTGGGTCAACCACCCACACATAGGTATCAAGAGCCCAAAAAGAGGGGCCCCAAGTCAAATCGGCCACCCCACCCCGAAACTGATCCACAGCTCTCAACCCCGCCGCCGTGTCCGACCTCCCGGCCCCAGCCACCATGCCCGACCATGCCCGACCATCCCCCGAAGACCCCAGCAAGGAGCCGGCGTCCGACCGGTCATGATCGGTCGGACGCCGGCGGCAGGGGATTCCCTCGTCCCCTCGCGGGGTTGAGGTCTCAGCCGGGAAGCATCCAGTCCAACGGCAGCGCCGGAGTAGCCGCGAAGAGCGGCAGGCCTATCACCGCACCAACCACCATCAGTGGTTTCGTGCTCATCGGGGCGCTCCCTGGTGCTCTCGGTGCATGGGGGCGGCGGCCCGGGTGGACCCGAAGTGTCAACGTCGGGTCCAAGACTCGTCTCTACGGATCCACCACAGGTTTTCCCCGGCCCACTAGTCTCTGCGTTGTGCGTGTACTGGCGGTCGAGGACGACGCTGAGCTGGGCCATGAGGTCGTGTCCGGTCTTCGGCAGGCCGGATTCGCCGTGGACTGGGTGACGGACCTGGCCTCGGCGGAGGAAAGTCTGACGGCGAACACCTACGACTGCGTGCTGCTGGACCGGGGTTTGCCCGACGGCGACGGGCTGGACCTGCTCAGCCGTTGGCGCGCGCGTCGGTCACGGGTGCCGGTGCTGATGCTGACGGCGATGGACGGCATCGCCGAGCGGGTCGCGGGTTTCGACAACGGCGCGGACGACTACCTGGGCAAACCGTTCGCGATGGCGGAGCTGGTGGCACGGGTCGGCGCGCTGTGCCGCCGGGCCGAGCAGCCGCGGCCGTCGCTGGTGCGGATCGCGGACCTGGAGGTCGACGCGGCGCGGCGGAGGGTGACGCGGGCGGGGGTGATGCTGAGCCTCACCGCCAAGGAGTTCGCCGTCCTGGAACTGCTCTGCGCACGTCGCGGCCAGGTAGTCTCGCGCTCCGACCTCATCGAGCACTGCTGGGACGCCATGGCCGAACCGATGTCGAACGTGGTGGACGCGGTCGTCGTCCAACTCCGCCGCAAGCTGGGACCCCCGCCGTTGATCGCCACGTCGCGAGGGGTCGGTTTCGTGATTGACGAGATCGGGTGACCACGGCCTGGCAGAGCACCACGGCGAAGCAGTTGCTCCGGGTGCGCTGGGTGATGACGGTGCTGTTCACCGCCACCACCGCCATCTGCATCGGCACGCTGGCGACGATCGCGCTGGTCAACGACGAGCGGTCGCGCGACCAGGCGCTCGACATCGAGCTGGACCGGCAGGTCGCGGGCCTGTCGCGGGTCGTCTACTACGACGGCGACGGCAACCTGCACCTGGAGCCGCTGGACGTCGACGCGCTGGTCAGCCGCACGTCGCTGCTGCACGTGTGGACGCGCGAGAACGGCGCGTGGGTCTCGAAGTACTCGCGCGAGGTCGACAACGCCAAGACCCAGGAGCGCAGCGAACTGGCCCTTGTGGACCAGGTCCGCGACCTCCAGTACGCCGTCCTGGGCGACGGGTCCTCGCCCGCGGGTGACCGGCTGCGGCTCGCCGCCGCCCCGGTCTGGAACACCACGAACCAGGTCGCGGCCATCGTCGTCGTGGCGGGCGACCCGGCGCCCGGTGAGGCCGCGCACCGCGAGTACGTCATGTGGACGTTCTGGGGCTGCCTCGCGATGCTCGTGCTCGCGGCCGCCGCGGGCCACCTGCTGTCCTACATCGGCACCCGCCCGGCCGTCCGCGCGCTCGAACAGGAGGAGCGGTTCCTCGCCGAGGCCGCGCACGAGCTGCGCACGCCGCTGGCGACGCTGCGGCTGATCGCCGAGTCCGGTGCGAACGACCCGATCCGGGCCAGCGCGTCGGCCGCCCAGGTCGTGGGGCTGGTCGACCGGATGGCACACCTCGTCACCGGTCTGCTGGCCCGCGCCCGCGTGCGCAACGGCACCCGCGAGATGGAGTGGCTGCCGCTGCGGCTCGACCAGCTCGTGGAGGAGGTCGTCGGCGAGCAGATCGACGACGGCCGCACGGTCGACGTGGACCTGCACCCCACCGTCGTGGAGGGCGACCCGGTGCTGCTCTCGCAGGCGCTGCGCAACCTGGTGGACAACGCGGTGAAGCACGGCACCCAGGAGGACGGCCGGGTGCGCGTCGAGGTGAGGGTTTCCGGTGGCACGGTCACGGTGTCCGACCGCGGGCCCGGCATCGACGTGGCCGACCGCGACCGGGTGTTCGACCAGTGGGTCACCGGCAGCAGCACCGGAACCGGTATCGGGCTCGCCATCGTGCGGTGGGTCGCCGACCTGCACCGCGGTTCGGCGCGCGTCGTGGACTCGCCGCTGGGCGGCACGACCATCGAGCTGGCCCTCCCCGAAGTCGTCGGGTGATCGAGCGCTCACGGTTTTCTCAGAGGGTGGCTGGGAAAGTTCTCCGTGAACGAGCGGCAGCACGTGCACGGGGAGTGGCCGATGACAGACACGCTGACCCGGTCCACAGTGGACAGCGGGTTCCGTTCGGTGAGGTCCGCTTTCCTCGCGGCCTGCCGCGGCGCCGAACGCGGTCCCGCCGTTGAGAAGGCGGCGTCCTGCGACGCGTACGCGGACCTGTGGCACGCGGTGTCCATCCTGCTCTACGCCGATGAACCCGGTCTGGCGCTGGAACTCTGCCTCCGCGTCGAGGAGCTGACCCGCCAGCGCGCCGTGCTCGGCCTGCTGCGCGCCCGCATCGCCCACGCCAACGGGCAGCCGCTCGTGGCCCGCGACCTCTCGCGGTCCGTGCTGGAGGAACGCGCGCTCTCGTTGCGCACCAGGCACCTCGCGCTCGCCGAGCTCGTCACCGCCGAGGTCGGCCTCGAGCAGTACGACGTGGCGACCGCGCTGCTGCGCGAGCACGGGTTCGACGGCGACGTCCCGGAAGGACCCGAGGCGCCGTACCTGCTCGCGGCCCGCGGAGCCCTGCACGTGGCCTCCGGACGGCGGCGCCCCGGCGTCGAGGACTACCTGGAGTGCGGGCGGCGACTGCTCGACGGCGGCGTCCGCAACCCCGCCGTCATCCCGTGGCGGTCGCGCGCCGCGCTGGCCGCGGTCGGCGACCGCAGGCAGGACCTGGCGAAGGTGCTGGCTGAGCAGGAGCTGATCGAGGCGCGCACGTGGGGCACCTCGCGGGCCGTCGGGATCGCGCTGCACGCGGTGGCGTCCACCCGCGACGGCGACGACGCCGTGGAGCTGCTGGGCGAGTCGGTCGACCTGCTGTCGCTTTCGACCGCCCGCCTGGAGCTGCTCCGCGCCCGCGAGGACCTGGCGCAGATCGTGCGCGCGGGCCGTGACCTGACCCGCCAGGAGGCGAAGATCGCCTGGCTGGCGCGGTCGGGCTACAGCAACAAGCAGATCTCCGAACAGCTGTTCCTCACCCGTCGCACGATCGAGTTCCACCTGTCCGGGGTCTACCGCAAGCTCGGCCTGTCCGGCAGGCACGAACTCCGTGTTGCACTCCCGGACCAGTTCGGTGACCAGTCGGTGTGACCCGCTCCGTTTTGCCGGGTGCTGAGGCACACTGACCGCCATGTACGACTTCGACGTCCTCGTGCTCGGGTCCGGTCCCGGCGGGCAGAAGGCGGCCATCGCCGCCGCGAAACTCGGCAAGAAGGCCGCGGTGGTCGAACGCCGCGACATGATCGGCGGGGTGTGCATCAACACCGGCACCATCCCGTCCAAGACCCTGCGCGAGGCGGTGCTCTACCTCACCGGCCTCAACCAGCGGGAGATGTACGGCCAGAGCTACCGCGTGAAGCACGACATCACGATCGCGGACCTGTCCGCGCGCACCCAGCACGTGGTGGGGCGCGAGATCGACGTCATCCGCAACCAGCTGTCCCGCAACCGGGTCACGCTGCTGCCAGGCCTCGGCAAGTTCCTCGACGACCACACCATCGAGGTGGTGGACGGCACCGAGCAGCTCCACAAGGTCACCGCCGACAAGATCGTCATCGCGACCGGCACCCGGCCGTCGCGACCGGACACGGTGGACTTCGACGACAAGACCATCATCGACTCCGACGGCATCCAGCACCTGGAGCACATCCCGCAGTCGATGATCGTGGTCGGCGCCGGTGTGATCGGCATCGAGTACGCCTCGATGTTCGCCGCGCTCGGCACCAAGGTCACCGTCGTGGAGCGGCGCGACCGGATGCTGGAGTTCTGCGACCTGGAGGTCGTCGAGGCGCTCAAGTACCAGCTCCGGGACCTGTCGGTCACGTTCCGCTTCGGCGAGACGGTGGCGTCGGTCGAGCGGTACGCGCGCGGCGCCATCGCGGTGCTCGCCAGCGGCAAGAAGATCCCCGCCGAGACGGTCATGTATTCGGCCGGGCGGCAGGGCATGACCGAGGGGCTCGACCTGGAGAAGGCGGGCATCTCGGCGGACAACCGCGGTCGGATCTCGGTCGACGAGTGGTTCCGCACCCCAGCGCCGCACATCTACGCGGTCGGCGACGTCATCGGCTTCCCGGCGCTCGCGGCCACGTCGATGGAGCAGGGCCGGTTGGCGGCCTACCACGCGTGCGGCGAGCCGGTGCGGGCCATGAGCGCCAACCAGCCGATCGGCATCTACACGATCCCGGAGATCAGCTACATCGGCCGCACCGAGGACGAGTTGACGGCCGCGTCGATCCCGTTCGAGGTGGGGATCTCGCGGTACCGGGAGCTGGCCCGCGGCCAGATCATCGGCGACTCGTACGGGATGTTGAAGCTGCTGGTGTCGTCCGAGGACCGGTCGCTGCTGGGCGTGCACGTGTTCGGCACCGGGGCGACGGAACTGGTGCACATCGGGCAGGCCGTCATGGGCTGCGGCGGCACCGTGGACTACCTCGTGGACGCGGTCTTCAACTACCCGACGCTCGCCGAGTCGTACAAGGTGGCGGCCCTGGACGCGATGAACAAGATCCGCCAGGTGACCTGGCTGGCCGAATGAGACGGGCTTGAACCGGGCCCCGCTCGCGCGGGAACCGGGCGCGGAACGGTCCTGCGCGGTCGCGGAACACGCGGTCGCGCTGGGCCGTTCGGCGTAATCCTGGTCTCCTCGGGGGCTTGAAAAGCCTGGTCGCCGTGAATTAGGGGTACCCGTCTGGAGATCGAGTGTGAGAATAGGGGGAATGTAAGCCGATCAGGGGTTGTTGGCACTTGCGGATCGTCCGTGACTCGCTGGGAGGTTTGTGGTGGTGCTGGATCCGGAGAACCTGTACGAGGTGGACTCCGACGTACCGGACCTGACCGGAGCCGTGCTGCTGCACCACTTCGACGGGTTCATGGACGCCGGTGCCGCTGGCAAGCTCCTCGTCGAGCACATCCTCGGCAGCTACGAGCACCGGGTGATCGCGCGCTTCGACGTGGACCAGTTGATCGACTACCGGTCCCGCAGGCCCGGGATGATCTACGCGACGGACCACTTCGAGCCGCAGCCCGCGCCGGAACTGGTCGTGAACCTCGTGTTCGACGCCGCCGGTTTCCCGTTCCTGTTGATGAGCGGGCCGGAGCCGGATTTCCGGTGGGAGGCGTTCATCGCCGCCGTGCAGCAGCTGGTGGACCGGTGGCAGGTCGGGACGACCGTGGGGTTCCACGGGATCCCGATGCGGCTGCCGCACACCCGGCCCCTCGGGGTGACCGCGCACGCCACTCGGCGGGAGCTGGTCGAAGGGCACCAGCCGTTCTTCAGCCGGGTCGAGGTGCCGGGGAACGTGGCCGCGATGCTTGAGGTGCGGCTGGGTGAGCACGGGCACGACGCGATCGGGTTCGCGGCCCACGTGCCGCACTACCTGGCGCAGTCGACCCATCCGGCGGCCGCGTTGGTGCTGCTGGACACGATCACCCGGACCACCGGGCTCGCGTTGCCTTCGGACGTGTTGAAGGAGACGGCTCGGAGGGCTGGGGCGGAGTTGCAGCGGCAGGTCGCGGAGTCGGAGGAGGTGTCGGAGGTCGTGGCGGCTCTGGAGCGGCAGTACGACGCCTTCACGGGGTCGGAGCGGCAGGAGCAGAGTTTGCTGCTGGAGGAAGAGGAGATTCCCAGCGCGGATGAGCTCGGGGCCGAGTTCGAGAAGTTCCTGGCTGAGCAGGGGCCTCAGTAGGTCCTTGGTAGGTAGGGACCTCAGTAGGCTTGTGGATGACGTGAGGGCCGCCCTGGTGGGCGGCCCTTTGTCATGCGCGGGTTCGGCCGAAGCGGGGGCGGGCGGCGATGCGTTGGGCGAGCCTGCGGGTTGGGGGCCTGCGGGAGCGGC
>DATMCA010000912.1:0-8374 GCA_035559015.1 Umezawaea sp.
GATCGGGTCGGGCTGGGGTGCGCGGGGCCCTGGGGTGCAGGCCATGGGGTCAAGCCCAAGGGCGGATCTTGGGGAGCAGGGCCTGAGGGCAATGCCAGTGACTTAAGCGCCGAAGTTGATCTTCCGTGCTGCACCTGCGCAGGTTGCCCCCTGCATGTTGCTCTTGGTCGGCCTTAAGTCACTGGCATTGGGCCTAAGGCGGACCTTGGGGGGCGGATCTGTGGTGCGGATCTTGGGTGCAGGGGGTACCGGCGACGGGGCGGGTTCGGGCTGGCTCGGCATGGTCACTGAACTGAAGCAATTGCGGTGAACAGTCCGCCCGCACGACGCCCCGACGTGGCCGGACCGGGTGAACGGACCGTTCACACGCTGAGGTGAGCAACGCAACGCGCATGAACGGGCCGACCACACGCGATCCGAGGGACGACCAACTGCGCCAGGGATGGGGAGGTGATGAACGGGCCGACGAAGCCTGTTGAACGGCCCGTTCAACAGGCGGATCGAGGGCTGGAAAGCGGATGAACGGCCCGTTGACCCAAGCCTCGTATGGGCAGAAGTCTCACGTCGGCCACCAGTTGAATTCAGCCGCTGAACGGTCAGCCAGTCACCACAGGCCGCAAGATCAACAGATCGAGTGAACGGTCCTGTCACAAGCTCCCCACCTCGACCTGCCAACCCCTGGCCACGAGCCCTGACCACTGATGACAGTTCGGGTGAACGGTCCCTTCACAAGCTCCCGGCCCATCGCATCGGCATGACCGGACCGTTCACCCGCAAACCGCGCCAACAAACCAACACCACCCAACCCCCAAACCGCCCTGGCCCCGCCAAGCCACCCCACCGCGCCACCCGACAGCCACCGCACCTCCCAACGGTTACCCACCCCGCCCCTCACCCCTTCCCCGCCAACACCCTCCGAGCCACCAACGCCGCCCCGATGTGCTGAAGATCCACCGGCCGAGCCGGGTCCAGCCCGGTCAACGCCACCACCCTCCTCAACCGGTAATCCACCGTGTTCGGATGCAGGTGCAGTCGAGCCGCGGTTCGACGCCGGTTCAGGTCTTCCGCCAGGTACAGCTCCAACGTCGGCAACAGGTCCGGGTTGTCCGCCAGCGGGTCCAGCAAGGCGGCCAGGGCGGTGGTGGCCGGAGTCACCTGGCTGAGCTGGTACTCCAGCAGCACGTCCTCCAACCGGTAAGCCCCCGGCGGCCGGCCGAGGCGCACGACGATGTCCAGCACCTCCCGCGCCTGCCGATGGGCGGCGGGCAGGTCGGCGGTGTCGGCCGAGACGTACGCGGCGACGACGGGGACACCCGCCGCGTCCCCCAGCCGTTCCACCACCACCGGCACCGGCTGGTCGACGGGCAGCAGCACCACCCCGCCGTGCGAGTCGAGCAGGTGCAGAGCGGTGTGCAGTTCGTCCTGCACCCTCCGCAACGCCCGCCGCGCGGCGATCCCCTCGTCCGGGTGCGGCCCGAGCGACAGGACGACCACCGCGTACCGGTCCAGCACGCGGTCGGCCACGGGATCGCCCGCCAGCAAGGCGGTGACCAGGGCGTGCCGGGCGTCGCGTTCGTGGCTGAAGATCGTTTGGTGTTCCTCCGCGTAAGCCGTCGCGACGACGGAGATGGCGGTCTGCTGGAACCGCAGCACGAGGTCGGTGGCGTTCAGGACGTCGGCCAGGTCCGCCGGTCCCGCGTCGTCGAGCAGCGCGTGCCACATGGCGCGGACGCCGAGGCTGTACGCGGTGAGCACGGCGCCCAGCGGAACGCCCTCGGCGGCGCGGCGGGCGGCCGAGACCGCGAGGTCCCCGAGGTCCGCCTCGGTGGGCGGGACGCCGGTGCGCAGCATCCGCTCGACGACCCGCAGGTTGGTGGCGGTGATGCGGGTGATGTCGCCGTCCAACTCCTCGCGCGGCAGCGCCTGGTAGAGCGGGATCTCCTCGACGAACCGGACGACCAGGTCGCGGGCGATGGTCCGGGCGCGCACGAGTTGCTCGTGCAGCGGACGACCGTTCACGGTGAGCTTGTGATCCGTCACAAGTACCTCGTTCGGGTTTTGCGTGAACTCCCAGCGGCAAGGGACGGCGGCAGCGCACATCATGTCATCCAGACCAGTTGGTGACACTCAGGAGACGACCATGCGCAGGCTGCTACCAGTGCTGTTGGCGGCGTTGTCGATCGCGACGACGACGGGGACGGCGTCCGCCGCACCCACCTACACCGAGTACGTCGCCCTCGGCGACTCGGCGGCGGCCGGGCCGCTGATCCCGGACCAGGACGTGCTCCACCTCGGCTGCCTGAGGTCGTCGCGGAACTGGCCGAGCGTGCTGGCCTCGCGGCTCGGGGTGGCGGCGTTCCGGGACGTCACGTGCTCGGCGGCCGTCGCGGACGACTTCGAGGGCGGTCAGACGACGTTCCTCGGGCCGGTGCCGCCGCAGTTCGACGCCCTCACACCGACGACGGACCTGGTGTCGCTGACCATCGGCGGCAACGACATCGGCCTGGTCGGGGCGGCGCTCGGGTGCGTCAACCCGCTGCCCGAGCCCGTCGGCTTCTCCTGCCAGGAGAGGCTGACGGCCGGTGGCGTCGACCAGCTCGCGGTGAAGATCGACGCGTTCGCGCCGGAGTTCGGGGCGGTGCTGGACGGGATCCGCGCGCGGTCGCCGCACGCGAAGATCGTGGTCGTCGGCTACGGCACGTACATCCGGCCCGGCGGGTGCTACCCGGCGCAGCCGCTGTGGGGCCGCGACTCCGACTACCTCCAGGCGAGCATCGACCGGCTGAACGGCGTGTTCGCCACCGAGGCCGAGGCGCACGGCGCGACGTTCCTGGACATCGCGCCGCCGAGCGTCGGGCACGACGTGTGCGCGCCGACCTCCGAGCGCTGGTTCGAGGGCCTGGTGCCGACGACGGCCGCCGCTCCCCTGCACCCGAACCAGCGCGGCATGGCCGGGATCGGCGGCTACCTGGCGGACGCCTTGTCCGACAGCGTCTCGTAGACCTGGAGGACGCCGCTGTGGTCGTCGTCGCCGAACCCGAGTGCGCACATCGCCGAGTACAGCTGCTCGACGGTCGCCGTCACCGGTAGCGGCACGCCGATCTCGCGGCCCGCCTCGACCGCGAACACCAGGTCCTTCAACTGGTTCACCGCGCGACCGCCGGGGGCGAAGTCGTGCGAGAGCCACTTCTCCTTCTTCACGTCCAGCACCCGGCTGCCCGCGAGCCCGCCCTGGAGGATCTCCACGACGACGGCCGGGTCGAGCCCGCCCTTCACGGCCAGCGCGAGCGCCTCGGACACGGCGGTGAGCGTGGCCGCGACGACGATCTGGTTGCACGCCTTGGTGAGCTGGCCCGCGCCGAGCGGCCCGAGGTGGCGGACGGTCGTGCCGAGCACCGCGAAGTACGGCCGCAGCCGCAGCACGTCGTCGGCGTGGCCGCCGACCATGATGCTCAACGTCGCCGCGTCCGCCCCGACGTCGCCGCCGCTGACCGGCGCGTCGACCAGCCGGACGTCCGGCAGCCGGTCGCCGAGTTCGCGGATGGCCGTCGGCGAGACGGTGCCCATCACGACGAGCAGCGGCCGTTCCACGCCCGCCTTCCTCCAGCCGGCGAGGAGCCCGTTCTCACCGGCCAGGACCTCGACGACCTCCGGGAGGTCCGGCAGGACCGTGAGCACGATCGGCAGCGCGGCCTCGGCGGGGGTCGCTGCGGCGACCGCTCCCGCGCTCCTGGCCTCGCCGTCCCGGCCGGGCGTGCGGTTCCAGACGGTGACCGGGAAGCCCGCGCGGGCGAGGTTCCGGGCCATCGGCAGCCCCATGGTTCCCATGCCCAGCACGGCGATCGGATCTCGGCGCATCCAGGCATCCTGGCCCGGTCGACGCGGGTCGGCAACGGCTGCGGCGTCCCATGATGGGTGGTTCTTATGATGGGTGACCATGAGCGTCGAGCGGCTGCGGCGGCACCCCGGTTACCTGGTGCTCCAGCTTTCCAAGCAGGCCAGGCGGATCAGCACGGCGGTGAGCACGGACGGCTTGCGCGCGCCGCACGTGTCGGTGCTCGCGATGCTGTCGGAGAGCGGCCCGTGCTCGCAGAAGGAGATCAGCGCCGCGCTGGGGATCGACGCGAGCGACCTCGTGACGCTGCTGGACGACCTGGAGCGGGCCGGGCTGGCGAGCAGGCACCGCGACGCGCAGGACCGCAGGCGGTACGCCGTGGAGATCACCGATCCGGGCCGGGAACTGCTCGGCGCGCGCCTCGGGGTCGCGGAGGAGGTCGACGACCTGCTGTTCGAGGGCTTGACAGCGGTGGAGCGCGCGCAGTTGGCTGAGTTGTTGCTGAAGGCCTACGCGCATCACGAGGCGCGGCGCTGAGGCGGCGTTCCGGGGTGTAGATTAGATGTTCTGCGTGCGCGCTCTGGGGGCACGCAGAACTGTCAGGCCAAAAAACCTGACGACAAAAGACGGTATCGAGAAATGAGGCACGTTGTCAAGCCCCTCCGATGACCTCCGGCTCCGGGAAATCTCCTCGGAGCAGGAGTACGTGTCGATGCTGTACGGCAGGCTGGACGACCTCCGCGAGCAGAGTTCGAAGCGATTGGCGGGTGCGCTTCGGCAAACCGGTGGTACGCACCAGATGCGCTCGGAGCGGGACACCTCCGTCGCGATGTACTCGGACCAGCTCGCCCAGTACAGCGCGGTGGAGAACGGTCTCTGCTTCGGCAGGTTGGACTTCCACGAAGGCGAGCGGTTCTACATCGGCCGCATCGGGTTGTTCGACGAGGACAAGGAGTACGAGCCGCTGCTGATGGACTGGCGCGCCCCGGCGGCCCGCCCGTTCTACCTGGCGACGGCGGCGTCGCCCGACGGCGTGCGCAGGCGCAGGCACATGCGCACCAAGCAGCGCACCGTCGTGGCGTACGACGACGAGGTCCTGGACATCAACTCGACCGAGCCGAGCCGCAACGAGGGCCTGACCGGTGAGGCGACGCTGCTGGCCGCGGTGAACGCGAACCGCACCGGGCAGATGAGCGACATCGTCGCGACCATCCAGGCCGAGCAGGACAGGATCATCCGCACCGAGCTGAACGGCGTCGTCGTCGTGCAGGGCGGTCCGGGCACCGGCAAGACGGCCGTCGCGCTGCACCGGGCGGCGTACCTGCTGTACACGCACCGCAGGCAGCTCGCGAAGCGCGGCGTGCTCGTGGTCGGCCCGAACGCGACGTTCCTGCGCTACATCGGCCAGGTGCTGCCGTCGCTCGGCGAGACCGGCGTGCTGCTGTCGACCGTCGGCGAGCTGTACCCCGGCCTCAACGCCGTCGGCCGCGAGCCCGTCGAGGTGGCCGCGATCAAGGGCCGCCTCCAGATGGCGGACGTCATCGCGCACGCGATCAAGGACCGGCAGGAGGCGCCGGGCATGATCGAGATCCCGTTCGAGCAGGACACCCTGCGCATCGACCGGCGCGCGATCACCGAGGCCCGCGGCCGGGCGCGGCGCACCCGCAGGCCGCACAACGAGGCCAGGCGCACGTTCGTCCGCGAGATGATCTCCACGATGGCGAACCAGGCCGTGAACAAGCTGGGCAGGCACCTGCTCGACGCCGACGACATCGACGAGATCCGCCGCGAGCTGCGCGAGGACGAGAACGTGCAGCGCGCGCTGGCCGAGCTGTGGCCGACGCTCACCCCGCAGCGGCTGCTGTCGGACCTGTACTCCTCGGCCAAGCGGCTCTCGGCTGCCGCGCCGCGGATGCCCAAGGAGGAGCGGGCGCTGCTGCTGCGCCCCGCGGACGCCGAGTGGACGCCCGCCGACGTGCCGCTGCTGGACGAGGCCGCGGAGCTGCTGGGCGAGGACGACGCGGACGCCAAGGCCAAGGCGGAACGCCAGCGCAGGCAGGCGATCGACTACGCGCAGGGCGTGCTGGACATCCTCGACCTGGAGGACGACGCCGACCCCGAGATCCTGATGGCGCACGACCTGATGGACGCCTACCGGCTGGCCGAGCGGCACGGCGGCGAGACCTACGAGACCGCCGCCGAACGCGCGGCGGCCGACCGCACGTGGACGTTCGGGCACATCATCATCGACGAGGCGCAGGAGCTGTCGGCGATGGCGTGGCGCACGCTGATGCGCCGCTGCCCCAGCAAGTCCATGACCGTCGTGGGCGACATCGCCCAGACCGGCGACATCGCGGGCGCCACCTCGTGGGGCCAGGTCCTGTCGCCGTACGTGATGGACCGCTGGAAGCTCACCGAGCTGACCGTCAACTACCGCACGCCATCGGAGATCATGGCCGTCGCCGCCGACGTGCTGGCGAGCGTCGACCCCGCCCTCGTGCCGCCGACGTCCGTGCGGGACAGCGGCGTCGAGCCGTGGCACGCCAGGGTCGACGACCTGGCGGCTGAACTGCCCGAACTGGTCGCGCGCGAGTCCGAGTCGGTCGGCGAGGGCAAGCTGGCCGTCATCGTGCCGCTGGCCAGGCTCACCGAACTGGGCGACGCCGTCACGACCGGCGTTCCGGGCTCGGCCGTCGGCAACCAGTCGTCGGCCCTGGACGCGCGCGTCGTGGTGCTCAGCGTGGTCGACGCGAAGGGCCTGGAGTTCGACGCCGTCGTGGTCGTCGACCCCGCCGGGATCCTGGCCGAGTCGCCGCGCGGCGCGAGCGACCTCTACGTCGGGTTGACGCGCGCCACGCAACGGCTGGGCGTCGTGCACACGGACGACCTGCCCGAGGTGCTGAGCCGGCTGAAGGACGCACCTGTGCCCGCGTGAACGGACGGCCGTCTCGGGTGGAAGTCCCGAGACGGCCGCTGGTCAGCTCACTCGACGATCGTCCACTGGCCGCACCCCCGCGTCGTGAAGGCTCCATCGGTCTCCAGGACCGTGACCGTGAGTTCCTTGGCGATGGTCACGAAGCCGTTGTCGATGATGTCGCCGTTGCTCGCCGTGCGCTCCCAGTAGCAGTCAGCGACGGGTTCCGTCGTCCGATAGGTGCCGGGCGGAATCTTGTCCGGCACGAAGTACGACCCGTTGCCGTAATTACGCCTAACCGTCCCGTTCTGGGCATCCGTGAGCAAACCCGCGTGCTGAGGACAGAACAACGGGACACCGGCGTCGAAGACTTTTTTGTAGCTCTTCCACTCGATCTCCATGCGCTGACCGTGCGACATGCCTTCGACCTTTTCGGGTCCGTCGAACTCCGCGCAGATGTGCTTCACGTACCCAGCCGGCCCGCTGTACTCGGCACCGGAGGTGTGGAAGTCGGTCCTCTTGACCCAGCCCACCCGGAGTGCTTGCTGGTCAAAGGCCTCTTCAGGGGTCGGTGGCCGCGTCGTCGCGGTGGTGGCGGCAGTCGTGGTGGCAACCCTGACGGCAGTAGTCGTAGTGGTGGTCGTTCCGGTAGTGCTCGAAGTCGACATGGCTGTCGGATTCGACTCCGAAAACCCTGCGAGAACTACAGCAAGGGCCGTGAAAGCGACACCGATGCGACTACTGCCCCTGCTCTCTCCTTCAACCTGTGCACCGTGACATCGGCGACCGCATGAGTCTCGTTAGCCAATTCACCGCAAAGAGTCAGGCACCGAGGCCCGACCGTGCAGAAATTGCACAGTCCACCCGACCCCCGGGCCGAGCCGCTCACGTGTCCCACGACCCGTCCACACGGACCATGACCCGTTCAAGATCCACTGACTGCGGGACACCCCGCCGTCCGCCGTTGGACGAGGCTCCATCGACCGACCCCGCGTGCCCGCGTGAACGAAAAATGGCTGTCGAGGCCACCGCAGAGGGTGGTGGCCTCGACAGCCTGACGTGGGGGCATTAAAGGAACTCGTGCGATCAGCAATGATGGAATCCGGTTGCGTCGACCGGAAACAATAACGTTGTCAGCGGATGACACCGTTATCGCCACCCGACCGCCAAGCCCTGCTCCAGGGCAGGGAGCTGGGACTTCGCGGTCGAACACGGTGCGTATAGCTATTACACCGCCAGAGTCATAATCAAACGCCTTTCGTCTGACAATCTAATCTTCCCCGGTACCCCGGACGTTACCGAAGAAATGTCGTAACTATCATTGAGCCAAGTGGACCAATGCATTGACCGGGTCGGACCGACGGAGCCACCGCAGAGGGTGGTGGCCCCATCAGCCGCCGAGTGCGCCCCCCTGAGCGGGCTTGTCCGGTCAACGAGCGGGTGCCGACGGGGATTCGGTGCGGAACGCCGTTCGGTTCGATTCGTGATGTTCCCGTGAGGGTGATTGGACCGGTCGGTCTAATCGATCCGTCCACTCAGGTGAGCGACGCCAGTCCGAGGCCGACGTAGGCGGCGGTGAGGCCGAGCGCCAGGCTGCCCACGACGTTGAGGAGGGCCTTGCGGTG
>DATMCA010000913.1:0-3358 GCA_035559015.1 Umezawaea sp.
CGGTCAACGCCACGGGCTTCACCAACGAGCCGATCGCCATCGTGGGCATGGGCCTGCGGCTGCCTGGCGGGATCGAGACGCCCGAACAGCTCTGGGACCTGGTCACGTCGGGCAGCGACGCCATCTCGGACTTCCCGACCAACCGCGGCTGGGACCTGGCGAACCTGTTCGACCCGGACCCCGACCACGAGGGCACCTCGTACGTCACCCGAGGCGGGTTCCTGCACGACGCGGGTGAGTTCGACCCGGCGTTCTTCGGGATCAACCCGAGGGAGGCCCTGGCCATGGACCCGCAGCAGCGCATGCTGCTGGAGACGTCCTGGGAGGCCATGGAACGCGCGGGCATCGACCCGGAGTCGTTGCGCGGCAGCCGGACCGGCGTCTTCACCGGCACGAACGGCCAGGACTACGCGATGCAGACGTTCGAGCTGCCGCCCGGCATCGAGGGCTACCTCGGCACCGGCCTCGCGGCCAGCGTCGTCTCCGGTCGCCTGTCCTACACGTTCGGCCTGGAAGGCCCGGCGGTCACCGTCGACACGGCGTGCTCCGCGTCCCTGGTCGCGATTCACCTCGCCGCTCAAGCACTGCGGGCCGGTGAGTGCGACCTGGCGTTGGCCGGTGGCGCGTCGATGATGTCCACGCCCGGCGCGTTCATCGACTTCAGCCGCCAGCGCGGTCTCGCGGTCGACGGCACGTGCAAGTCGTTCGCCGCGGCGGCCGACGGCACGGCCTGGGGCGAGGGCGTCGGCATGCTCGTCGTCGAACGCCTCTCCGACGCGCAGCGCAACGGCCACGAGGTGCTCGCCGTGATCCGCGGCAGCGCCATCAACCAGGACGGCGCCTCGAACGGCCTCACCGCCCCGAACGGCCCGTCGCAGCAGAGGGTGATCCGGCAAGCGCTTGCGGCGGCCGGACTGTCCACAGCGGACGTCGACGTCGTGGAAGCCCACGGCACCGGCACGAAGCTCGGCGACCCGATCGAGGCCCAGGCGATCCTGTCGACCTACGGCCAGGACCGGGAAACCCCGCTGCTGCTGGGCTCGCTGAAGTCCAACATCGGCCACACGCAGGCCGCGTCCGGTGTTTCCGGCATCATCAAGATGGTGCTGGCCCTCCAGCACGGCGTCGCCCCGAAGACGCTGCACGTGGACGAGCCGTCGCCGCAGATCGACTGGACCTCCGGGTCCGTGGAGCTGCTGACGGAGGCCGCTTCCTGGCCGGAGACCGGGCGTCCGCGCCGGGCCGCCATCTCGTCGTTCGGCATGAGCGGCACCAACGCCCACGCCATCATCGAGCAAGCGCCGGAGGCTGAGGTCGTGGTCGAGACCGCCACGACGAAGCTGCCCGCCCTGCCGGTGGTGCTCGCGGCGAAGTCGCCGGAAGCGTTGAAGGAGCAGGCGGAACGGTTGCGCGAGCACGTGGCGTCGACCGATGTCGACCTGACCGACCTGGCTTTCTCGTTGCTCACCAGCAGGTCCGGCCTCACCCACCGCGCTGTCGTGGTGGCGGGGGAGAAGGACGAGCTGCTGACCGGTCTCGCGACCGTGCCCGCCGGCGACGCCGTCGTCGAAGGCAAGCTGGCGGTGCTGTTCACCGGCCAGGGCTCGCAGCGGGTCGGCATGGGCCGTGAGCTGCACGCCGCGTTCCCGGTGTTCGCCAAGGCGTTCGACGAGATCGCCGCGCTGGTCGACGTCCGGATCGACGACGAGGAGACCCTCAACCGCACGGAGTTCACTCAGCCCGCGATCTTCGCGGTGGAGGTGGCGCTCTACCGCCTCTTCGAGTCGTGGGGCGTGCAGCCCGACCACCTCGGTGGCCACTCCATCGGTGAGATCGCCGCGGCTCACGTGGCCGGTGTCCTGTCCCTGGAGGACGCGGCCAAGCTCGTCGGCGAACGCGGACGCCTCATGCAGGCACTGCCCGCGGGCGGCGCGATGGTGGCTTTGCAGGCCACGGAAGAAGAAGTGCTGCCCCTGCTCACGGACGCCGTGTCCATCGCGGCGATCAACGGACCCACGTCGATCGTCGTCGCCGGCGCGGAAGACGCCGTGCGGCAGGTCGTCGGGGCGTTCCCCGACCGGAAGTCCAAGCGGCTCAGCGTGTCCCACGCGTTCCACTCGCCACTGATGGAGCCGATGCTGGACGAGTTCCGGGCGATCGTCTCGGAGTTGACCTTCAACCAGCCGCGCATCCCGATGCTCGGTGATGTGACGGACCCGGAGCACTGGGTGCGGCACGTGCGGGACGCGGTGCGGTTCGCCGACACCGTGACCACCCTGGAAGGCCAGGGCGTGAAGACGTTCCTGGAGCTGGGCCCGGACGGCGTGCTCACCGCGATGGGAGCCGACAGCGTCACCGACGCCGTGCTCATCCCGTCGCTGCGCAAGGACCGGGACGAGGTCCGCACCCTGCTGACGGCCCTCGGTCGGGTCCACGCCCGCGGCACCGCGGTCGACTGGACGGCCTTCTTCGCCGGGACCGCCGCGAAGCGGGTCGACCTGCCCACCTACGCGTTCCAGCACCAGCACTTCTGGCTGGACTCGCAGCCGTGGCCGACCACGACGGCGTCCGCAGAGGTCTCCGAGGTCGACGCCCAGTTCTGGGCCGCGGTCGACAGCGAGGACCTGGCGTCGCTCGGCGCCGACATCGACCCGTCCACGCCGTTCGGCGACGCCCTGCCGGTGCTGGCCTCGTGGCGCAGGCAGCGCGGCGAGAACGCCACCATGGAGGGTTGGCGCTACCAGGTCGAGTGGAAGTCGGTCACCCAAGAGAAGACGGGAGCGTCCGGCCGCTGGCTGGCCGTCGTGCCCGCCGGCCAGGCCGAACACGCCGTGCTGGCGGGGCTGAGCGCCCGTGGTGTGGAGGTCGTGCCGGTCGAGTGGGACGCGGACGTCGACCGCGCGGGCCTCACCACCCTGCTGGAGAAGGCGATGACCGACGGTCCCGCCGAGGGCGTGCTGGCCATCGGGACCACGGCCACCACGACCGTGCTGACCGTGCAGGCGCTCGGTGACGCCGGGATCGAGGCCCCGCTGTGGGTCGCGACCCGCGGCGCGGTGTCGACGGGCCGTTCCGACGGCATCGTCGACCCGGCCCAGTCCACGATCTGGGGCACCGGCTACGTGATCGGCCTGGAGCACCCCGAGCGCTGGGGTGGTCTGGTCGACCTGCCGGAGAAGCTGACCGACAAGGCGCTGGACCGGATCGCCGCCGTGATCGTCGGCCCCGAGGACCAGGTCGCCGTCCGCTCGTCCGGCGTGTTCGGCCGACGGCTGGTGCACGCACCGGCCGCGACCGGCCTGTCCGACTGGTCGCCGCGCGGCACGGTCCTGGTCACCGGCGGCACGGGTGCCCTGGG
>DATMCA010000914.1:0-10400 GCA_035559015.1 Umezawaea sp.
CACGGGTTCGATCGCCTACGGCGAGAACCTGGGCAGGCAGTGGCGCGGCGGTGGCTGGAGCGAGCTGTTCGGCGACGAGGGGTCCGGGTACTGGATCGCGATCAAGGGGCTCAACGCGTTCAGCCGCATGGTCGACGGCCGCCTGCCGGTCGGTCCGCTGGTCGCGGAGATGCGGCGCGCGCTCGACCTCGCCGCGGACTTCGACGCCATCGACGTCGTGGTCAACCGCTGGCAGGGCGACCGGGGCAGGATCGCGACCCTCGCCGAGGTCGTCGTCCGGGCGGCCGAGGCGGGCGACGCCTCCTCCGTCGACGTCCTGCGCGAAGCGGGACGGGAACTCGCCCTGCTCGTGGAGGTCGGCCGGGTCGCGCTCGACTTCGACCCCGCCCACCGGGTCCCGGTGTCCTACTCCGGCGGCGTGTTCGGCTCGGAGCAGGTGCTGGCGTCGTTCCGGGAGTCGCTCACCCACGAGTACGACCTGCGGGACCCGTTGCTGGAACCGCACGTCGGTGCCGCCGTCCACGCGGCACGCCTGCACGGACACCCGTTGCGCGCGCAGGACATCCACGCACTCGCTTCCCGTTGAGCCTCGTTGAGGAGTCGTCATGACCGCTTCGGACGCACCCACCCCGTCGGCCCGGATGAACGGCTGGATCCCGTACGCCGGCCTGCTCGTGCTCTTCTGGGGCGTGTGGGGAGCCTTCTCCAGCCTGCCCACCAAGTGGTACGGCTACCCGGACCCGATGGTCTACGTCGTGTGGTCGCTGACCATGATCCTGCCCGCCTGGATCTCGTTGCGCGGCAAGAGGTTCGACCGCAGCAGGGTCGCCGCAGGCTACGGTCTGCTCATCGGCCTGACCGGGGCGGGCGGGCAGCTCCTGCTGTTCAAGGCGCTCACGATCGGCCCGGCGTACATCATCTTCCCGATCATCGCGCTGTCCCCCGCCATCACCGTCCTGCTGGCGTTCGGCCTGCTCCGCGAACGGCTCGGCCTGCTGTCGTGGACCGGTGTGGTGCTGGCGCTCGCCGCCGTCGTGCTGTTCTCCGTCTCCCCCGGCGAGGGTGGCGACACCGGACTGCTCTACCTGGTGCTCGCGGTGCTGGTCTGCGTGGCGTGGGGCGTGCAGGCGTTCTTCATGCGCAAGGCGGCCGTCGCCGGGGTGGAGGACGAGACGACGTTCGCCTGGATGACGATCAGCGGCCTGCTGCTGATCCCCGTCGCGATCGTGATGATGGGTGGTCTGCCGCTGGACTTCCCGTGGCAGGCGCCCGGTCTCACCGCGGTCACCCAGCTGCTCAACGCGGTCGGCGCACTGTTCCTGGTGATGGCGATGAGCCGCGGGAAGGCGTCGATCGTGGCGCCGGTGACCAACGCGCTGGCCCCCGTGCTGACGATCGTGCTGTCCCTGATCGTCTTCGGCGCCTCGCCCACCGGGTTCCAGCTCGCGGGGATCGTGCTGGCGCTGGCCGGTTCGACGCTCATGGTCTACCGGAGCGAGAAGAGCGGGGAGGCGGAGCAGGTCAGCCTGCCCAGGACCGCGTGACGTCGGCGGTCCCGGGAGCCGAGTAGACTCGGTGCCGTTCACCGCGTGGGCCCGGCCCACGCGGTGACCAGCGGTGTTGTGCCGTCGTCGGCGTGGGGGGTGAAGCGGTGGTGAGCACTACTCGCCCCACGAGACGGCCGTGACCACGACGACCGCCAGGGAGCGCCAGGTCCGCGACATCGGGCCGGGCGACCACGCGTGCCTGTCGTTCGCCGACGACGCGGAGCAGCGCCGGGTCGTCACCGAGTACGTGGCGACGGGCGTGGCGAACGCCGAGCGGGTGCTCTACTTCGCCGACCGGCAACCACCATCGGCCGTGCTGGGCTGGTTGGAGGCCGCCGGTGTCGACACCGGCGAAGCGGTGGCCCGCGGGCGGTTGAGCGTGGTGACCGCCGACGACTCGTACCTGGCGACCGGCCGGTTCGACAGCGGCGCGATGGTCGACGCGCTCCGCCGCGAGGCCCGCGACAGCACGGCGGCCGGGTTCGACGGCCTCCGCGTCTGCGGGGACATGGGCTGGGCGCTGCGCGGGATTCCCGGTGCCGAGCACCTGGAGGAGTACGAACGCGCGGTCGACGCGGTGTTCCGGGAGGAGCGGGCGTCGGCGATCTGCCAGTACGACGCCCGGCTGTTCACCCCCGATCGGCTGGCGGCGCTGGACGGGTGCCACCGGTCGTCGGTGGAGCAGCGGCCGCTGCACAGCGGCGCGCTGCTCAAGCTGGTCCCGACCATCCGGTCCGGACGGCACGGCCTGCGGGTGGTCGGGACGGTCGACAACCGCACGCACCGGCACTTCAACGCGGCGCTGGGCACGGCCCGCGGGTGGCCGGGCGACCTCGTGGTGGACATGAGCGCGTTGACGTTCATCGACGTCGCCGGGCTGCGCGCCCTGGCGGACACCGCGACCCGCCTGGGCGCGGGACGCCACCTGCGGATCGAGCACCTGGCGCTGGCGCTGTGCGACGTGGTCCGCATGGTGGGCTGGGACCGAACCCCCGGCCTGTCCCTGGTCCCGGACGGAGCGACGACGTGATGAGCACGCTAGGGCTGAACCACCAGGGCCTGGTCTACGACACCGACGAGCAGTTCCTGATGACCACCGTGCCGTTCTGCCGGGACGGCCTGGACCGGGACGACGCCGTCCTGGCCGTGACCACGACCGCCAACATCGACCACCTGCGCGACAGCCTCGGCGGCGACGCCGACCGGATCGAGTTCGTCGACTCGGCCGTCTGGTACGACGCTCCGGGCCGGACCCTCGCGGCGTACCACCGCTACGTGACCGAGCGCTCGGACCGGCGGATCCGCATCATCGGCGAGCCGGTGTGGGAGGGCCGCGACGCCCTGGAAGCCGCGGAGTGGACGCGCTACGAGTCCGTCATCAACCTGGCTTTCGCCGACTCCGCCGCCTGGATCGTCTGCCCCTACGACGCCAGGGTGGTGCCCGTGGCGGTGGTGGACGACGCCCGCCGCACCCACCCGGACCTGGTCGACGGACCGGTCACCGAGTTCAGCCCGGCCTACGTGGCCCCGGACCTGTTCGACGGCGGGATCCGCGGGTCGACGGAATCCGAGCGGGACCACGAGCCCGTCCTGCGGTTCACCGAGGACCTGGCGGCGGTGCGGCGGTTCGTCGCGACCGTGGCCGCCTCCCTGGGCGTGTCGCCCGAGAGGGTCGGCAGCCTGGTCATGGCGGTCAACGAGGTGGCGTCCAACGCCCTCGAACACGGCGGCGGCAGCGGCCGGATCACGCTGCACCGCGCCGGCCACCGGATCGTCTGCGACGTCACCGACGACAGCCCGAACGCCACCGTCGACTGGTTCGCGGGGTACCTGCCGCCCGACCCCGCCCAACCGCGGGGCCACGGCCTGTGGGTGGCGCGCCAACTCACGGAGTTCCTCCAGATCCACCCGACGGCCACCGGCACCACGGTCCGCCTGCACCACCGGGCCGCCTGACCATCCTCACGGTGGCGTTGACGGCCCCGTGAGGCAGTGCTGCACGAGCGGGCCGAACATGGTGGTCAACTCGTCGACGGACGCCGACGCGATCGGCTCGATGCGCACGATGTACCGGGCGACCGCTAGCCCCAGGATCTGGACGTTGACCATGCCCGCCCGCCGCGCGGCGTCCGGCGCGTCGAGCAGGGCCGCGAGCCGGTCGGTGATCTCCCGGTCGATGAACTCGCGCAGCAGCGCCTCGGATCGCGGGTCCGTGGGCGCCGACCTGGTCAGCATCACCAGCGGCGCGCGGTCGGACTTGTCGAGGTTCTCCACGAGGGTCCGGACGATGCGCTCGCCGACGGTGTCGAGGCTGCCCGCGAAGATCGACTCGATGGCCGGCGGGACGTTCTCGGACATGTCGATCACGGCGCTGAACAGGCCCTGCTTGGTGCCGAAGAAGTAGAACACCATCGCCGGGTCGACCTCCGCCGCGGTGGCGATCGCGCGCACGGTCGTGCCGCTGTAACCGTTGCGGTCGAACAGTTCGCGGGCGACCCGGAGGACCCGCTGCTTGCTCTCCGCGCCGGACCGCCAGCGTCCGGGGCGACGGTGGTCGTCGTGTTCTGCCATGGCGGCCGAAGCCTAACACCCCTTTCTTCATCACCCGGTGGAGTTTTGCCGAGACCCGCCCTACAGTGTTCTTCATCAGTCGATGAAGAAAAGGTGGGTCGATGAGGGTGGTCGTGATCGGCGCCGGGCTGGGCGGGTTGACGCTCGCCCACGGGTTGCGCAGAGCGGGGATCGACGTCGTGGTGTACGAACGGGACAGCGCCTCGGGGCGACCGCAGGGCGTCAGCCTGCACGTCGACGACCGGGGCGCGTCGGCGCTGCGCGCGTGCCTGCCGCCGGCCCATGCCGCGATGGTGGAGGCCACCACGGGAGGACCGCGGGAGCAGACCTTGACGCTGTCCGAGCCGAACGGGGAACTGGTCGTCACGGGCGCTCGCCCGTCCGACGGCGTCGACGGCCGGGCGCGGCCCGGTCGGCAGGTCGACCGACCGCTCCTGCGGGCGGTGCTGCTGACCGGGCTGGAGGACGTGGTCCGGTTCGGGGCGGAGTTCACCCGGTTCGAACGGCTCGCCGGCGGCAGGGTCCGGGCGTGGTTCGCCGACGGCCGCACGGACACCGCGGACGTGCTGGTCGGCGCGGACGGGATCGGGTCCGCGGTTCGCCGCCGGTACCTGCCGGACGTGCGGGTGGTGGACACGGGACGGCGCATGGTCATGGGCGCTACTCCCCTGCGCGCCGTGGCGGGCACGGGACTCCCCGACCTGATCGGCGACAGCCCCGCCGGCGCGCACGTCCGCGGCACGGCGATGGCGCTGGGCGTGCTGCGGTTCGGCCGGCCGCCGGTGGCCGCGCGCCAGCGGTGGCTCCCCGCCCTGCCCCTCGGCGCGGTCGCCGAGGTCGAGGACTACGTGATGTGGGCCTTGCCCACCACGCGGGAGCGGCTCGGCTCCGCCGCGGTGTGGCACCGCGCCGGGGAACTGGCCGTCGACCTGCCTCCCGTCCTGCGGTCGGTCGTCGCCGAGGCGTGGCCGGACGTCACGGTCGCGCTGCGGATCGGGGTGATCCCGCCGGTACCCGCGTGGCCCGCCGGTCCGGTGACCGTCCTCGGCGACGCGATCCACCCGGCTCCGGGGTTCGGCGGCAACCTGGCGATGCGGGACGCCCACCACCTCTGCGAGGCACTCGTCGAGGCCAACGGTGGTCGGCTCGGCCTGCTCGACTCGATCGGCGCCTACGAGGACACGATGCGCCGCACCAGTTTCCCGGTTGCCGGCGCGAAGGCGAGCACATGAGCCTCACCATGTTGACCAGGAAGTCGCTGTCGTTGTTCGGCGCGGTGGGCGGTTGGCGCACCGTCGCCGAGAGCGTCGTGTCGCGGGCGCTGTTCCTCGTCGCCTACCTGCTGACCGGACAGGTGTCGGCTTCCGCCCTGGTCGCGGTCGGTGGCGTGGCCGTGTTGGCCGTGGTGCGGCTGTGCACCGGCGGCAAGGCCTGGCAGTCGGCGATCGGGCTGCTCGTGGTCGGGGTGTCCGCGCTGCTGGCCGGGAGCACCGGGCAGGCGGTCGACTTCTACCTCACCGCGGTCGTCCTCCAGGCGGGCGGCGGCGTGCTGTTCCTGGTGTCCATGCTGGCGAGGTGGCCGGTGATCGGCCTGGTGATGAGCACCTCGCGCGGCGAAAGCCTGACGTGGCGACAAGATCGCCGGCAACTGCGCCGCTACTACGCGTGCACGGCGGTGTTCCTGGCCAAGTTCGCCATCGCCACCGCGGTGCTGGTGCCCCTGTACTCGACCGGCACGGTGATCCCGCTGGGCATCGCCGCCACGCTCCTGGGTGGCGCACCCGCGGGCGGCGTCTGCGTCTACCTGTGCTGGCGGATCCTCCGCGAGGATCCGCGAACCGCCCAATAGCCGCCGACGCCCCGCACCGTCCGCGCGCCGGGAGCGGCGGACGGTGCGGGCGCGGTCAGACCAGCGGGGCGAAGAAGAACGTGTCGCGGCGGGAGAAGTGGCCGTCCTCGGTGAACTCGAAGAAGTCCGAGAACCTCAGGCTGACCTCCGTGCCGTCGTGCAGGACACCCTCGAACGAGCCGTGCACGGCCACGTCCGACTCACCCTCCACGACCTTCTCGATCGTGTGCGCGCCTTCCCGGATCACCCGCGTGGTGCGGTAGAAGACGCTCATCTCGTCGTGCCCGACGATCGGCGCGTAGCCGGGGCGGTGGTAGGACCCGTCCGGGGTGAACAGGTCGACCAGGCCGGCGACGTCGCCGAGGTCGACGAGTTCGTAGTAGCGGCGGACGGTGGCGACGCGGGAGGTCCGGGTGCGGGTCATGGTGGTCATGGCGTGCTCCTCAGCAGTGTGGACAGGACGGCTCCGATGGCCGCCAGCGGTTCGGGGGCGGTCAGGCCGCCATGGGTGCTCGCCACCGGGTGGACGAGGAGTTCTCCGGTGACGTGGTCGTGCCAGGTGTCGGGACCGGGATCGGTCGGGGCTTTTCCGTGCAGGGCCTGGAAGAGGTGGACGTCCGCGTCCAGGACCGGTGGGCGGTGTCCGTTGTGGAGGTTGATGTTCGAGGCGAAGACCTCGGGCAGCGCGGCGGTGTCCAGGCCGGCGAGCAGCCCGTCACCCGCGTGCACCACCCGGTCGAACTCGGTGCGGGACAGGGTGTCCGAGTCGACCGGGTAGCCGAGCGACCGCAGGAGCGCGGACAGCAGGCCCGGCTCCCGCGGTGACACCGGTGGGTTCTCGCCCGTCTCGGGGTAGCCGTCGAGCAGCGCGAGGAGCCCGACGTCCTCGCCGAGCGACCGCAGCCGGGCGGCCATCGCGTGGGCGACCACGGCGCCGAACGACCAGCCGAGCAGGTGGTACGGGCCGTGCGGCTGGACCTCGCGGATGACCTCCAGGTAGTCGTCGGCCATCTCCCGCACGCTGCCGGGCATCGCGGTCGGGTCGGTCAAACCCCGCGCCTGCACCGCGTGCACGGGTTGGCGCGGGTCCAGGTGCCGCAGCAGGCCGAAGTACTCCCACCCGATGCCGGCGCCGGGGTGGAGGCAGAACAACGGCGGCCGGTCGCCGTTGGCGCGCAACGGGATCAGCACGGCCAACGGGTCACGGCCCGTCGACCCGCCGCCGAGCCGTTCCGCCAGGGCGGCGGGGGTCGGCGAGTCGAGCAGGACCCGCATCTCCAGCCGCACGCCGAGTTCGGCGCGGATGCGCGTCACCAGTCGGGCGGCCAGCAGGGAATGCCCGCCCAGTTCGAAGAACCCGTCGTCCGGGCCGACCGCCGCGACCCCGAGCACCTCCGCGAACAGCGCGCACAGCGTCGCCTCGCGCGCGGTCCTCGGCATCCGGGCCGTCACGACCGCGCGCTCCGGTGCGGGCAGCGCTCGCCGGTCGAGCTTCTCGTTGGGGGTCAACGGAAGCGCGGGCAGGACCACGAACGCCTCCGGCACCATGTACCGGGGCAGGAACCGCGCCAGCTCCCGGCGCACCGAGTCGAGGTCGACGTCGCCGGCCGCGACCAGGTAGGCCGTCAGGACCTGGCTGCCCGGCCGGTCCTCGCGGACGACCACCGCCGCCTGCGCGACGTCGGGCAGGTCGCACAGCGCCGCCTCGATCTCGCCGGTCTCGATCCGCAGCCCGCGGATCTTGACCTGCTGGTCCGCGCGGCCCCGGAACGCCAACTTGCCGTCCGGACGCCACCGGGCGAGGTCGCCGGTGCGGTACATCCGGTCACCGGCCAGGCCGAACGGGTCGGCGACGAACCGGGTCGCGGTCAGGCCGGGCGCTCCGAGGTAGCCGCGGGCCAGGCCCGCACCCGCCAGGTACAGCTCGCCGACCACGCCCGGCGGGACCGGGCGCAGGTGGCCGTCGAGCACGTAGGCGCGGTAGTTGTCGATCGGCCCACCGATCGGCGGCAGCTCGGGGTCCGTCCCCGGCGGCACGAGCGCGCAGGTGGCGTTCACCGTGCACTCCGTCGGCCCGTAGGTGTTGTACAGCGCGAACGGTGTGTCCGGTCGCGGTCGGCGCCGCAGGACGTCGCCGCCGGTGTGCATCACCCGGACCGCCGACGCGATCATCGCCGGTTCGTCGAGCATCGCCTCCAGCCGCGGGGTGGCCAGCGAGCTGACCGTGATGCCGCTGTCGGCGATCCACTCCGGCAGCAGTTCCGCGTCCTCCAGCACCGCCTGCGACGGCAGGTGCAGGGCCGCGCCCGCCACGAGGGTCGGCCAGATCTCGGCGACCGCCGCGTCGAAGCCCTGCGCCGACAGGTGGCTGCTCCGGTCGGACGGGACCAGGCCGAGCGCGGGCACCAGCCACGCCGTCTGGTTGGCGAACGCCCGGTGCGCGATCACCACGCCCTTGGGTCGGCCGGTCGAGCCGGAGGTGTAGATGACGTAGGCCGCGTCGAGCGGGTGCACGGGGACCCGCGGGTCGGTCGCGGGCTCCGTCGCGGCCGGGTCGTCGTCCAGCACGACCTTCGCCGCGGCGCTGGAGGACACCAGGTGCGCCAGCGCCCGCTGGGTCACGACGACCGGAGCGCCCGCGTCGTCGAGCACGTAGGCCAGCCGCTCCGCCGGGTAGGTGGGGTCGATCGGCAGGTAGGCGGCACCGGCCTTGAGCACCGCCAGCAGCGCCAGGACGCTGTTGGTGTCGCGGTCGGCGCAGACCCCGACGACGGTGTCGCGGCCGGCGCCCAGGCCGATCAGGTGGTGGGCGAGCCGGTTGGCCCGCTCGTCGAGTTCGGCGTAGGTCAGCGTGCCGTCGTGGGCGACGAGCGCGGGCGCGTCGGGCGTGCGCGCCGCCGCCTCGGTGACCAGCACGTGCACGGGTCGGTCCACGTCGTGGTCCACGGCGGTGTCGTTCCAGCCCCGCAGCACGGCGTGCCGCTCCCCCGCGGTCAGCACGTCGACCGCGCTCAACGGGGTCGACGGGTCGGCCACGAGGGTGCCCAGCAGCGTGACCAGCCTGGCCAGCAGGCCGTCGGCGCTCGCGCGGTCCCACAGGTCCACCGCGAACTCCAGGCACACCTGCATCCCGGCGGGCGCCCCGTCGGCGTCGGTGTCCTGGCCGAAGCCCAGTGACAGGTCGAGCTTCGCTCCCGCCGTCGTGGTGGGCACGGTCCGCACCGCCAGGCCCGGCATGGCCAGCTCGCCGTCCTCGACGCCGTCCACCCCGTCCTGGAGCGCCAGCGACACCTGGAACAGCGGGTGGCGGGTGCTGGAGCGCTCCGGGTTGACCCGCTCCACGACCCGGTCGAACGGCACGTCCTGGTGGGCGTACGCGGCCAGGTCGGCCTCCCGGACGCGCTGGAGCACCGTGGTGAAGTCCGGGTCGCCGGACAGGTCCACGCGCAGCGCGAGCGTGTTGACGAACAGGCCCACCAGGTGGTCCAGCTCCTCCGGCCCGCGACCGGCGACGACCGTGCCGATCACCACGTCGGTGCCCGCGCCGAGCTTGGCGAGCAGCGTCGCGACGGCGGCGTGCAGCACCATGAACACCGTCGCCTGGTTGGCCCGTGCCAGCGCGAGCAGGCCGCAGTGGATGTCCGGGTCCACGAACGCCCTGACCTCGTCGCCGACGTTGCCGCGCTCGACCGGTCGCGGCCGGTCGGTGGGCAGGACGACCTCGTCCGGCAGGCCCTCCAGGGTCCGCTCCCAGAACCCGAGCCGGCGGTGCAGCGGGCTGTCGGGGTCCTCGGCGGTGCCGAGCCGCGCGTGCTGCCGCAGGGTGTGGTCGACGTACTGCACCGGCAGCGGCGACCACCGCGGGGCCGCGCCGCCGAGCCGGGCGCGGTAGGCCTCGGCCAGGTCGCGCAGCAGCACGCCGGTGGACCAGCCGTCGGTCGCGATGTGGTGCAGCGCCAGCAGGAGCACGTGGTCACGGGCTCCCAGGCGCAGCAGGTGCGCCCGCAACGGGAGGTCGACCGCCAGGTCGAACGGGCGGGCCACGGCGGCGGCCAACGCGTCGGCCAACTCCTCCTCGACGCAGTCGGCGACGATGAACTCCGGTTCGACAGCGGGCACGACCACCTGGTGCCACCCGAGGTCGTCCTCGGGGAACACCGTGCGCAGCGACTCGTGCCGGTCGACGACGTCGGCCAGCGCGGCGCGCAGCGCGTCCGCGTCGAGGTCGCCGTCCAGCCGCAGCGCGAGCGGGGCGGTGTAGGCGAAGTCCGCGACCTCGGCCGCCAGCTGCACGCCCAGCTGGGCGGACGAGAGCGGCAGCCGTTCGGGCCGGTGCTCCGGTCCCACCGCCTCGCGCCGCACGGCGGTGGTGTCCAGGCGCGCGTCGAGCCCGCGCACGGTCGGGTCGCGGAACAGGTCGCGGATGCCCAGTT
>DATMCA010000915.1:0-2680 GCA_035559015.1 Umezawaea sp.
GCCGTGGCCACCGGCGGCCAGGCGGCCACGACATCGCGGATCGAGAACTACCTCGGCTTTCCGGCCGGCATCTCGGGGGCCGAGCTGGCCGAGCGGGCCGTGGTGCAGGCCACCAAGTTCGGCGCCACCATGTGCACCCCGTCCGAGGCGGTCGCGCTGGACACCTCGGGCGCGCATCCGGTGGTCCGCCTGGGCAGCGGCGACACGCTGACCACGCGCACCCTGGTCATCGCGACCGGGGCCCGCTACCGGCGGCTGCCCGTGCCCCGGCTGGAGGAGTTCGAGCACACGAGCGTCTACTACGCGGCCACCCAGATCGAGGCGCAGCTGTGCGTGAACGACCCGGTCGTGGTGGTCGGCGGCGGGAACTCGGCCGGCCAGGCCGGGCTGTTCCTCGCCGACCATGCCCGGAAGGTCCAGCTGGTGGTGCGCGAACGCAGCCTCGACGAGTTCATGTCGCGCTACCTGGCCGACCGGATCCTGCACGATCCACGCATCGAGCTGCACTTGCATTCCGAGGTGCGCGAGCTGATCGGTGACCACGGGCAGCTCGAGGCCGTCGTTGTGCAGGACAACGAGACCGGCGACCGGCAGACGCTGCCCGCGCGGGAGCTGATGGTGTTCATCGGGGCGAATCCGTGCACCGGCTGGCTGGCCGGCACGGTCGCGCTCGACTCCGGTGGCTACGTGCGCACCGGCCCGGACGCGGCCCTGGCCGTCGGGAGTAACGACGCCGATCGGGAACCGCGGCGGACGCCCGCGCTGCTGGAGACGAGCGTGCCCGGAGTGTTCGCAGCCGGCGACGTGCGCAGCGGATCGACCAAGCGGGTGGCCTCCGCGGTCGGCGAAGGAGCGATGGCGGTCCGCCTGGTGCACGAGCACCTGGCGCAAATGGGATAGCGAGGAGGTGCAGGGATGGCCGGCCCGTCGAGTGTTCCGGTGTTCGAGCGGTTCTTCCGCTCGGTGGCGCAGCTCAAGGTGGACAAGAGCGACGTGAAGCGGTTCCGCGAGTTCGTCGACGAGATGGTCGACGGCATCGCCATCGCGGGCCGGAACTCCGCCAGATGGAACGATCGGGACGTCATCGCTCCGATGGACCTGCCGATCACGAAGGGGCTTCAGGAGCGGATGCGCGAGTTCGACAAGCTGGACGAGGCGACCGACATCCGCGCCGTGCTGGCCGAGACCGTGCGGCGACCGCCGGCCGACGTGACCTTCTCCGAGGAGACCGAGGAGATGCTGCCGGAGCTGTTCGGCGGCCTGGGCATCGCCTTCGCCCGGGCCTTCCGCACCGTCGACCCCGACGTCGTCAATCCCGCCACGGAACACTGGGACCGCGTCACCGACCTCTTCCGGCAGGTGTACTGATGACCACTCCCCGGTTCGCCGACGTCCACGTGACCGACGTCGGCCGGGTGGACGCCCAGCTCCCGCAGACCGTGCACCTCGACCACGTCCCGACAGCGCCGTTCGCGTTCCACACCCACCGGGTCACCCGTGGCCCGCTCGTCGTCGAGGAGACCCGCGGCACCGACGGAATCCACCTGCGGCTGCCCGATCGGCCGAGCTACCAGGTCGGGCTGCCGGTGCGCGGGCCGCTGCACGCCGACCATCGCGGCACGGAGCTGGACCTGGGTCCGGGCCGTGCCGCCGTCTTCTCCCCGTGGCCGGAGACCACGGTGGTCACCGGCGACCGCTTCGACATGCTGCTGGTCGACGTCGGGTCGGCCGCGTTGGAGGACATGCTGGAGGCGTTGCTCGGCCGGACCGTGCGCCGCCCCCTGCGGCTGCTCACCTCGATGACCGTGAGCACCGCGGCAGGCCGGACGTGGGCGGGCACGGTGCGGCTGGTTGCCGACGCCGCCACCGACACATCCTCGGTGCTGGCCAACCCGATGAGCGCCGAGCCGCTGCAGGACACTCTGCTGGTGCGGCTGCTGCTCGCGGCCGACCACCCGCACCGCGACGCGCTCGACGAACGCGTACCCACTTGGGGTCCCCGGGCCGTGCGCCGATGTGTCGAGAGCATCGAGGACCATCCGGAGCGCCCGCTGACGCTGGCCGGCCTCGCCGCGGATGCCGGGCTGAGCGTCCGGGCCCTCGAAGGTTGTTGGCTGCGGCATCGGGACGTGCGCCCCGGGCACGACGTCGGCCGGGTCCGGCTCGGGCGGGCGCACCGCGACCTGCAGTTCTACCGGCCTGGAGAGACCACGGTGACCGCGGTCGCGAGATCGTGGGGATTCCGGCCGCAGCCGTTCGTGGCGGCCTACGGCGCGCGTTTCGGCCACTCCCCGGGGCAGACGCTGCGCGGCCCCGTCTCCGCCTGACGATCAGGCCCGGTCCTGCTCGGGACGGGCCTGGAGCAACGGGGCCGCCGCCCGCTCGGGGCGGTCCTCCCACCGGCTGCGCAACTGGCCCCGGCGGGGCACCGGGACCAACCGGCGGCGCAGCAGCCTGGCCGCCGTCGTCCGCCCGCAGACCGGGCAGAGCGGCCGTCCGTCCGGGGTGTAGGGCGACATGACGGGATCGCCGTCGATCGAGAAGTACTCCCACAGTCCGCCGTCCGGGTCGGCGTAGCGCACGACGTCCACGTCGACCTCCTGCTGCCAGTGGTCCTCGGGACAGAACAGGCGCACCCGCTCCACCGCAATCTCGTCGATCATCGTGTGGAGCGGGCAGC
>DATMCA010000916.1:0-7775 GCA_035559015.1 Umezawaea sp.
TGTCGGCCGGGTCGCTGGCGATGAGCCGGGCGGTCGCCAGGATGCCCGCCACGGCCGCGAGCAGGCCGCAGATCGCGTACACGCCGACCAGCACGGCCTTCACCGGCAGACCCGCCAGCGCGCTGGCCGTGCGGTTGCCGCCGATCGCGACCAGCCTGCGGCCGAACGTGGTCCGCCCGACCAGCAGCGCCATCACGATCGACAGCACCCCGGCGATCCACACGCTGATCGGGATGCCGGCGAGGTCGCCGGTGCCCAGCGCGAGGAACGTCTTGTCGTGCAGCTGGACGAGCTGGCCGTTGGCTATCACGAGCGCGAGCCCGCGACCACCGACCAGCAGCGCGAGCGTGGCCACGATCGGTTGGATGCCGACGTGGGCCACCAGGAACCCGTTGAACATCCCGGCCGCCAGCCCCACCACCAGCGCGATGGCGATGGCGGGGATCGGCCCGGCACCCAGGTACAGCGGGATGAGCGACGCGGCGAGCGCCATGACGGCGCCGACCGACAGGTCGACGCCCTCGGTGCCGATCACCAGCGCCATGCCCAGCGCCACGATGCAGACCGGCGCGGCCTGCACGAGCTGCGTGCGGAAGTTGCCCAGCGTCAGGAAGTTCGCCGTGAAGAACACGTTGAACAGCAGCAGCGCGGCCACCGCGACGTAGACGCCGTACTCCTGGAGCCACCGGGCGACGCGGGCGCGGTCGATCCCGCCCGCCGTCGCCGTCACCGCGGTCACGGCGCCTCCCCCGCGATCGCGGCGAGCACCTTGTCCTGGGTGAGGTCGTCTCCCGACAGCTCACCCACGACGTTGCCGTCCTTGAGCACGACCAGCCGGTCAGCCCCGTCGAGCAGTTCCTCCATCTCCGAGGAGATCAGCAGCACGGCCAAGCCTTCCTGGGCGAGTTCGTCGATCAGCGCCTGCACCTCGGCCTTGGCGCCGACGTCGATGCCGCGGGTGGGCTCGTCGAGCAGCAGGACCTTCGGCTTGGTGCACAGCCAGCGGGCCAGCAGGACCTTCTGCTGGTTGCCGCCGGACAGCTCCGACACGAGCTGGTCGGGGTTGGACACCTTGATGCGCAGGCGTTTCACGAAGGTGTCGACGATCCGGTCCTGCTTCTCCCTGCTGACCACGCCGAAGCGGGACAGCTGGGGCAGCGCGGCGAGCACGATGTTCTCCCGCACGGACAGGTTGGGGATGATCCCCTCGGCCTTGCGGTCCTCGGCCAGCATGTTGATGCCCGCGCGCATCGCCGCGCCGACGTCACCGGCCTTCAGCGCCTTGCCGCCGACCAGCACCGTGCCGCCGTCGAGCGGCAGCGCGCCGACGATGGCCCGCGCGGTCTCGGTGCGGCCGGAGCCGAGCAGCCCGGCGAGGCCGACGACCTCGCCGGGACGGATCGACAGCGACACGTCGGTCAACCGCACCCCGCTGGACAGGTTCTCCGCCCGCAGCAGAGGTTCCTTGCCGGCGTTGTGGTCCTCGCCGAACGCGGTCGCGCCGTGCTCGCGGATGTCGCTGACGCTGCGGCCGAGCATCATCGCCACCAACTCGATGCGCGACAGGTCGTTCAACGGTCCGGTGTGGACCATCTTCCCGTCCCGCAGCACCGTGACCTGGTCGCAGATCCGGTACAGCTCGTCCATCCGGTGGCTGACGTAGACGACCGCGATGCCCTTCTCGTGGAGCCGCTCGACGACCGAGAACAACGTCTCGACCTCGCGCGGCTCCAACGACGACGTCGGCTCGTCCATGATCACCACGTCGGCGTCCGTGGACACCGCCCGCACCAGCGCGACCATCTGCTGCGCGCCGACGCTGAGCGTCCCGAGTGGACGCTTCACGTCGGTGTCGATGCCGTAGCCCGACAGCAGCTCCTTCGCGTCGCGGTTCATCCTCGCCCAGTCCACGAGCCCGAAGCGGTTGCGGGGCTCGCGGCCGAGGAAGACGTTGGCCGCCACGCTGATCAGCGGGACGAGGTTGACCTCCTGGTAGATCGTGGAGATCCCGGCCTCCTGCGCCCGCACCGGGCGGTCGAAGGACACCACCTCGCCCCGCAGCCGGACCTCGCCGGAGTCGGGGCGGTGCACGCCCGTGAGCACTTTGATCAGCGTGGACTTGCCCGCGCCGTTCTCCCCGACCAGGGCGTGCACCTCCCCCGGCCGCACCGTGAACGACACCCCGTCGAGCGCTCGCACGCCGACGAACTCCTTCACGACGTCCGTTACCTCCAGCACGGGGTCCACGTCAGTACGCGTTCCCGAGCTTGGTGCTCGCGTTCGTCTCGTCGTACTGGTCGTCGGAGATCACCACGTTGGCGCTGATCTCCTTGCCGTCCGCGAAGTCCTGGAGGACCTTGAAGGACAGCGGGCCGAAGCGCGGGTTGGACTCGACGACCGCGTTGTAGCCGCCGTCGGCGACGAGCTGCACGGCGTTCTTGGTGCCGTCGATCGAGACGATCTTGACGTCCTTGCCGGGGTTCTTGCCCGCGGCCTTGAGCGCCGTGACCGCGCCGATGCCCATCTCGTCGTTCTCCGCGTACACGGCGGTGATGTCCGGGTTGGACTGGATCAGCTGCTCCATGACCGCCTGGCCCTTGGAGCGGTCGAACTCACCGGTCTGCTCCGCGACCACGGTCAGGCCCGCGGTCTTGGCCAGCTCGTCCTTGAAGCCCTTGGTGCGGTCGGTGGTCACGTTGTTGCCCGACGAGCCGAGCAGGATCGCGACCTTGCCGGTGCCACCGGTGACGCGGACCATCTCGACGGCCGCGCGCTTGCCCTGCTCCACGAAGTTGGAGCCGATGAACGTCAGGTAGTCGGTGCACGGCGTGGAGGTCACCTTGCGGTCGATCGTGACGACCGGGACCTTCTTCGCCTTCGCCGCGTCGAGCGCGGGCTGGAGGCCGTCGGAGTTGAGCGGCGCCACGATCAGCAGCTGCGCGCCCCGGTCCAACATGGACTTGATGTCGCTGATCTGCTTGTTCAGGTCGCTCTGCGCGTTGGTGACCAGCAGCTTGTCGGTCGCGATGCCCAGCTTCGCCGCCTCGTCCTTGATGGACTGGGTCTCGGCGATGCGGAACGGGTTCGCCTCCTTCTCCGACTGGGAGAAGCCGACGATCGCGGACTTGACGTCCACCTTCGGGTATCCGGTCTTGTCAAGCGTGCAGCCGGGGCCCGATGCTTGGGACGCGGCCGCGGAGGCGGCGGGTCCCGCGCTGGACTGGCTGTTGGTCTCGGCTTCACGGCTGGTGCAGGCCGTCAGCGCGACGGTGAGCGTGGTGACCGCGAGCAGGGCGGCTTTGGTTCGGCGCACGGGCGGCGTGGACATCGGTGGCTCCTCGGTCGGACGGCGTGAGCCCCGTCACGGAGACTGGGCGACAACAGATTTACATCGTTGGTACAACGTTGTAAAGACCCTGGTGAACCCGCTAAGATTCGTTATGTTCCCCACTACCGACGCCGATGGGAGGCCGTTGTTGGCCACGCTCAAGGACGTCGCCAGGCTCGCCGGTGTGTCGGTCAAGACGGTGTCGAACGTGGTCAACGGCTACGAGTTCGTGAAACCGGACAACCGACGCCGCGTCGAGGAAGCTCTGGCGACGACCGGCTACCGCCCGAACATCGGCGCCCGCAACCTGCGCCGCGGCCGGACCGGTTCGCTGGCGCTGGTGCTGCCCGAGTTGAGCATCCCCTACTTCGGCGAGATGGCCGGACTGGTGCTGGAGGCGGCGGGCGAGCACGAGTGGAACGTCCTCATCGAACAGACACTCGGGACCAGGGACCGCGAACGCGCCACCCTCGCGGCCCTCGGCCCGCACATGATCGACGCGGCCATCGTCAGCCCGGAAGCGCTGCACGCCAGGGACTTCGACCAGCTGGACCCCGGCATCCCCGTGGTCATGCTCGGCGAGCACTCGGTCGACGTGCCGATCGACCACGTCGGCATCGACAACGTCCTCGCCGCGACCGTCGCGACCAGCCACCTGGTGGAACTGGGCCGCCGCAGGATCGCCGCCATCGGCGCCCACCCGTACCGCGGCACCGCGACCCAACGCCTGGAGGGCTACCGAGCCGCCCTGACAGCCGCCGGCCTGCCCCTCCGCCACGAGTACATCGTGCAGGCGCTCAACTACCACCGCCGCGACGGCTCGGACGCCATGGCCCACCTGCTGTCCCTGCCGGAACCACCGGACGCCGTGTTCTGCTTCAACGACCTGCTGGCCATAGGAGCCCTGAGGGCAGCCGCCGAACACGGCATCAGCGTGCCGGGGGACGTGGCCGTGGTCGGCTTCGACAACAACGAGGAAAGCGCGTACAGCATGCCCTCGTTGACCACCATCGCCCCCGACAAGGCCGCAATCGCCCACAGCGCGGTAGACCTGATCCGCCGCCGCATCAAGGGCGGCCAAGACCTCGCCCCGGAGGACGTGCAGACCCCGTTCTCACTGGAGATCAGGGAGAGCACGAGGTAGGAAGCACCACCGGAGCCGAGCCGGGCCCGAGCAGGGTCTCCGAGCCGGCGAGGGGCCAGACCGGGGGCCAAGACTGGAACTCGGCTGGGGCTGACTGGGTCTCGGGCTGAGCTGGGCTGGGGTGGCCTCCGGCTGGAACCGGAGTTCGGGCAGACAACCATCGCCCGACACTGCAACGTCACCCAACCCACCCACCCGACACATACCAACGGCACCCGCCCCACCACCGCCCAAGCGGACGCACCCAACCCGCCTAGACACCCAGACCCGGGGCGCCACCCCGATCCGAAGCGCCCTCATGCCCGTTTTCGTTTGTCAAGGCATCTTTCCCGCCTTGACAAACGAAAACGGGCATGGAGACAATTAAGCGAGCGGGGTGACGACCAACCCCCACCAAACCGGCACACGCCGACCTCCCCACGGCAGCCCCACGCCCCACAACCGCCGACCACACCCCTGACCAGCTCAAACCAGGGTCCCCCACCCAGCAGAACCCCCCGACACACACGCTACGACCCACCCCTGACAATTCCGCCCCCTCCACCACCACCGGTTCGGGTGAACCCACCCCGCACCCACATGTGACCCATGACACCTTCTCCCAAGAACCTCCCGACCGATCTCGGCGTCTAGCGGGGTGTGGGACCAATCAGGACCAAGCTGGGCAACCGCGACGAGGAGCACCTCGTACGGCTCATCGCCAAGGGCGACCGGGCCGCTTTCGAGGAGCTCTACCGCCGCACCTCGCCCTGGATAGCCGTCCGTCTCCGCCGCCGCTGCGCCGATGACCAGATCGTCGCCGAGGTCATGCAGGAGACGTACCTCTCCGTCTGGCGGGCGGCCAACGCCTTCGCCGGCACGGCCGCGGGCGGCACGGCGGTCGGCTGGCTGTGGACCATCGCGGCCAGACGCCTGATCGACGCCTTCCGCAGACGCGCACACCACGCCGAACCCCCGACAGCGGCGGCTCAGGAACCCGCTGCCGCGGCAGCCGAGGACGAGGTCCTGGCCCAGCTCGTCGGCGACGAGGTGGGCGACGCGCTCAGGCGGCTGGCGCCGGAACTGCGCCAGGTGTTGCAGGCGATGGTGCTCGACGGGCTGACCGTCCGGGAGACCGCCGTCCTGCTCGGGGTGCCCGAGGGCACCGTCAAAACCCGTGCCAGACGGGCTCGGATCGCGATGCGGGAGGCGCTGTCATGACCGTGGAACACCCAAGCGAGCGTCTCGTCGGCCGCTACGCGCGGGGCGAGGTGGACATCCCGGCCGACGAGGTGTGGGCCGTCGAGTCGCACCTGGAGTCGTGCGCGGGGTGCCGGACACGACTGGCGAACGTCGTCGAGGGGTCGACGTCCGCGCTGGTCGAAGCCGTGTGGACCGACCTGGAGCCACGGCTGACGCCGAGGCGGCGACCTCGGTGGAACCCGTTGCGCAGGCTCGCCGGGTGGACCACCCCGGCGATGGTGCCGTGGCTGGTGATGACGACGGCGGTCACGGTGCTGGCGCTGCTGTTCGACCGGTTCGCCCGGTCGCCCGACAACCCGGTGTCGCTGGTGCTGCTCGTCGCGCCCGTGCTGCCGGTGCTCGGCGTGGCGGTGTCGTGGGCGAAGGCCCTCGACCCGATGCACGAGGTCGTCGCGTCGACCCCGCGGGCGGGCCTGTACCTGCTGCTGCGGCGCACGGTGTCGGTGCTGGTGGTGGTGATCCCGACGCTGCTGGTCGCGGGGCAGGGCTCGTCCACCGCCCTCTGGCTGCTGCCGTGCCTGGCCTTCACCACCGGCACGCTCGCGCTCGGCGGACTCGTCGGCATCACCCGTGCCGCCGCCGGGCTGATCGCGGTGTGGGCCGCCGTGATCGTCGCGCCGACCGTGGCGCTCGACCAACCGTCCTTCGCACTGCACGAGAACGGACTTCCCGTGTGGTGCGCGCTCTTCGTGCTCGGGGCACTCGTCGTGGCCGTCCGCAGGGGCGCCTACGCGGACCTGGGCGCACACCGATGAAGGGGAACAAGATGACCAACGCGGTGGACACCGCACCCACGACCTACGCGTGGGAGATCGAGGCCACCGGGCTGGTGGTCCGCGCCGGGGCGCGCAAGATCGCCGTCGACGGGCTCGACCTGTCGCTCGGCACCGGCGTGCACGGGCTGCTCGGGCCGAACGGCGCGGGCAAGACCACCCTGATCCGGGCACTGGCGACGGTGCTCCGCCCGGCCGGTGGCGCGCTCCAACTGCTCGGCACGGCCGTCGGGGGACGTGCCGACCAGCGCGGGCTGCGCCGCCGGATCGGGTACCTGCCCCAGGAGTTCGGGTACTACAAGCGCTTCACGGTCCGCGAGTTCGTCGAGTACATGGCGTGGCTCAAGGAGATGCCGAAGCGGGACATCCCGGCCGCGGTGCAGCGGGCCGTCGAGCGGGTGGGCCTCGCCGACCGCGCCGACGACCGGATGAAGACGTTGTCCGGCGGCATGGTGCGGCGGGCCGGGATCGCGCAGGCGATCGTCAACGACCCGACGATCCTGCTGTTCGACGAGCCGACGGCCGGTCTCGACCCGGCGCAGCGGCTGCGGTTCCGCGAACTGCTCCAGGAACTCGGCACCGACACGTGCGTCGTCGTCTCGACCCACCTGGTCGAGGACGTCGCCGCCGCGTGCACGGACGTCGTGCTGTTCGCCGAGGGCAAGCTCGTCTTCCAGGGCACGCCCGCCCAACTGGCCGCCGCCGGGACGTCCGAGCACGTCGGCGACAGCCCCATCGAACGCGGCTACACCGCGCTCCTCAACCAGGGAAGGGGTGGCTGGTGAACCGGCGGATCCTCGGCATCGAACTGCGGCGCTCGGTGGCGCTGTGGATCGGCGCGATCGTAATGCTCGTCGCGCTCGGCATGTTCTACCTGTTCAGCGCGCCCTGGACGAAGGGCACGGTCGCGTGGACCGAACAGCTGCCCGCCACGTCCCACTGGGTGCGGTTCATGCTGGTGTTCCTCTGGCCGCTGGCGATCGGCGCGGGCGCGTTGCAGGGCCTGCGCGACGACCGGTCGCACATGACCGAACTGCTCACCTCGACGTCGCGGCCCGCCCTGCACCGGGTCGCCGCGACCGGCCTGGTGATCGGCGTGGTGCTGGCCGTCGCGTACCTGCTCCTGGTGACCGTCGGCGGGGCGCAGGCGCTCGCGGGCGGCGGCTATTTCTCCCTCAAGTGGCTGCCGGCCACGCTGGTGGGCGTGCTCGCCCTGGTCGCGGGGGCGTGGTTCGGCATGGGCGTCGGCCGGGCGTTCCCGTCGCCGCTGGTCCCGCCGCTGGTGTCG
>DATMCA010000917.1:0-4864 GCA_035559015.1 Umezawaea sp.
TAGAGTACACCCTAATTTTGGAGTCGACTACAAGATCTCTGTCGTCTAGGCTGGCGCGATGACCGGGCCCGGAGTTCGCGAGCTGAAGAAGGCGCGCACCAGGCGGCTCATCGCCGACACGGCGGCCCGCCTGTTCGCCGAACGCGGGTACGAGAACGTGGCCGTCAGCGACGTGGCGCGCGAGGCCGAGGTCGCCGAGCAGACGGTCTACAACTACTTCCGGTCCAAGGAGCACCTGGTCACGGATCGCGACCAGCAGATCCAGGACCGGCTGTGCGACCTGATCCGCTCGCGGCCGAGCGGTACGAGTCCGGCGGCGGCGATCCGCGACTTCACCCTCTCGTCCGTCACGGCGATCCGCTCCGTCCCGCCGGAGGTCTGGCGCGGCGAACTCGGCCACCTCGCCGAGATCAGCCCGACCGTCCGCAGGCTGGCGCTGGAACTGACCGACCGCCAGGCCATCGCGCTCGCCGTTGCCATCGCCGACACCACCGCCGTCACGCCGGAGGTGGCCCGGCTGCACGGGATCGCGCTCGCGGGGGTGTTCCAGATCATCATCGGCGAGGCGGGCAGGCGCACGCGCGAGGGTCAGAGCCAGGAGCGGATCGCCGACGAGCTGCGCGCGATCGTGGCGAACGTCCTCGACGAACTCGACCGGTGGCTCAGCGCGCCGGGAGGCTGACCGGCTCCGGCGGTCACCGCCTCCGGACGGCCTTCGCCATGGCCGGCGCCAGGTGGACGTCCAGGACACCCGCTCCGAGGCCGATCTCGACGAACCGGTCGAACGCTCCCCGGTCGTCGCGGGCGGCGGCCGTCGCGACGTCCAGCGGCCAGGGGCGCGCGGTGAGCCGGGCGAGCAGGTCGGTGTGGCGGAGGTGCCTGCCCAGGCACTGGCGCAACGCGCGGCGGTAGGTGTCCGCCGGATCGGCGGTCAGCGCCGCGGCGCCGGCGAGGCCGCCGGACAGGACCGCGTAGTAGATGCCCTCCCCCGTCAACGGGTTGATCAGCGACGCGGCGTCGCCGGCGAGCAGGACCCGGCCGTGCCCGACGTCGGGTCGGCCGGTGGACAGCGGCAGCCGGTGCCCGCGCAACCGCACCGGCGGGAGGCCTGGCAGCAGATCGTGCAGCCGTTCGGTCAGGTGGGCGCGGGTCGGTGTGGTCGTACGGACGAGCTGCCCGTACCCGACGTTCGCGGTCCCGTCGCCGACGGGGAAGGCCCAGGCGTAGGCGGGCCAGTGCTCCGCGGTCATGGTGAGCGACTGCTCGCCGTCGCGCCACGGTCCGGCCGTCGCGTACCCGCGCAGGGCTATGGCCACCGTCCCGGCACGGGCGGGCCGGGCGCCGCAGTGACGGCGGACCACCGACTCGGCGCCGTCCGCCCCGACGACCGCTCGCGCTCGGATCGTGCCGTCGATCAGCACCGAACCGCCCGCGGTGGTGATCGTCCGCACCCGGTGGCGGCGCAGCACGGCCCCGGCGTCCACCGCGACGCGCACGAGGCGTTCGTCCAGCAGCGCCCTGGGCACGACGGCCGCGGGCCGGGCGAACGTGCGGGCGGCCTCGACCCCGCCGGGTGACACCAGGCGCAGCGCGGTGATCGGGCGGGTTCCGACGACGAGCGCGTCGACGTCGACGCCCAGCCCCGAGAGCACGTCCAGGGCGTGCGGTGCGACGCCGTCACCGCACACCTTGTCGCGGGGGAAGTCGGCCGCGTCCAGCAGCAGGACGCGCGCGCTCGGATCTGCCCGCAGCGCCGCGAGGGCCGCCGTGGACCCCGCCGGCCCGGCCCCCACGACGACCAGGTCCCACTCGGGCTCGCTCATCGGGCGAGCTGGTCGACGGCGAGGGAGAACACCTTCGGCGCGCGGGCGGCCAGCGGCACGATGCGGCGGGCCAGCGCGGGCCTGCCGCGGGTCCACAGCAGACCGGAGGTCAGCCACCGCGACCGGCGTGACGTGCTGGTCCACGCGCGGTCGTAGTCGCCGGGCCGGTCGGCGCTCAGGCACCGGACGAGTTCGGCCGCCGCGGTCAGCGACAGCGCCAGCCCCTCACCGGTCAGGGCGTCGATGTACCCGGCCGCGTCCCCGACGAGCAGCACCCGCCCGGCAACCCGGCCGGACGTCCGCTGGCGCAGCGGGCCCGCGCCCCGGACATCGGAGACGGGGGTCGCGTCGGCCAACCGGGCGGCCAGGTCCGGGAAGGCGGCCAACTGGTCGGCGAAACCGCCGCGGACCGACGAGAGGACCGCGACGCCGATGGTGTCCTCGGCGATCGGGGTCACGTAGGCCTCGGAGTGCTCGGCCCAGGTCACCTCCACCGAGTCGCTGAACGGGCGCACGGCGAAGTGGCGGCGCAGGCCCCAGCGGGGAACCACCCGACCGCCGCCGACCGCCAGCCCGGCCAGGTCGCGGAGCGACGAGTGCAGACCGTCCGCGGCCACGAGGTACCGGGCGCGCAGGTCACCGGCCTGCACGTGGTCGGCGTGCTGGACGATCCCGGTGACCGGGCTCGTCAGCACCGGGACGCCGTGCCGCGCCACCTCGGCGCGCAGCGCGTCGTGCAGGACGGTGCGCCGGACGCCGCGGCCGGATCCGTTGCGGAACGACGCACGGGCCACCGTCCCGCCCTGCCGGTAGGTGATGCCGCTGATCGCGTGACCGGGTGGGTCGACGCCGAGTGCGGCGAGCGCCCGCACCGCGCCGGGCATCAGGCCCTCCCCGCACGCCTTGTCGATGACCCCGGCGCGCTTCTCGCACACCACGACGTCCAGGCCCGCCCGCGCGCAGCCCAGCGCCACCGCGAGCCCGGCCGGTCCGCCGCCGGCGACCACGACGTCATGCATACGTCGACCGCAGGGCCTCGTCCTCGGCCCGGATCCGGACGGTCAGCAGCCCGGCGTTGAGCACGGTGAAGATCACGGCGGTGAGCCACGCGCCGTGCACCAGCGGCAGGGCGACCCCCTCGACGACGACGGCGACGTAGTTGGGGTGCGAGAAGAACCGGTACGGGCCGCCGGTCACCCTCTCCAGTCCGGGCACGACCACGATCCGGGTGTTCCACTGCCTGCCGAGCGTGCGGATGCACCACCACCGGAGCGCCTGGGCGGCGACCACCAGCGCCAGCATCGGCCACCCGAGCGCGGCCGGGAAACCACCGCCGCGCACCCACACCTCGACCAGGCACCCCGCCAGCAGACCGGTATGCAGCACGACCATGAACGGGTAGTGCGAGAACCCGCTCTCGCGACCACCCCGCTCCAGGCTCCAGGCCAGGTTCCGCTTGGCCACCACGAGTTCCGCCAGGCGTTCGAGCCCGACGAGTCCGATGAGGACGGTGTACCAGACCTCGCTCACCACCGGAGCAGCACCAACTCGGCGCAGAATCCCGGCCCCATGGCCATCAGCACACCCCAGTCCCCCGGCCGAGCGGGCCGTTCGGCGAGCGTATCGGCGAACACGTGCAGCACGGACGCGGACGACAGGTTGCCGATCCGGTTGAGCGAGCGCCACGTCATCGCCAGGTCGTCCTCGTCCAGGTCGAGCACCGCCTGGATGGCCTCGATCACCTTCGGGCCGCCGGGGTGGCAGATCCACCGCGCGACGTCGTCGACGACGAGGCCGTGCGGCGCCAGGAGCTTCTTCACGTCGTCGGCCAGGTGGGTCTGCACCAGGTCGGGCACCTCCGCGCCCAGGACGATCTTGAGCCCGCTGCTGCCGATGTCCCACCCCATGGCGCGCTCGGAGTCCGGGTACTGGTGGCTGATGGTGTCGACCACCCGCGGGCCGCTCGTCGCGCGGGGGTGGTCCGCGCCGACCGCCACCACGGCGGCGCCGCCGTCGCCGAACAGCCCGGCCGCGATCATGTTGGCGGCGCTGGGGTCCTGGCGCTGCACGGTCAGCGAGCACAGCTCGACCGACACCAGCACCGCGACCGACGTCGGCCAGCCGCGCAGGAAGTCGTGCAGCCGGGCCACTCCCGCCGCGCCCGCCAGGCACCCGAGACCCAACATCGGCACCCGCTTCACGTCGGGCCGCATCCCGATCCGCGCCGCGATCCTGGAGTCGAGGGAGGGCACCGCGATCCCGGTGACCGTCGTGGACATCACCAGGTCCACGTCCTGCGGTTCGAGGCCGGCGTCCGCGAGCGCGCCCAGCACGGCGTCGCACCCGAGGTCGACCGCGACCGCCAGGAAGGCGTCGTTCGCCGCGGTGAACCCGTCCAGGTCGGGGTACCGCTCGATCGGCAGCGCCAGGTGGCGGGTGGCGACCCGCGCACTGTCGTGCAGCCGCTCCGCCACGGCGTGCGACGTCGAGTCGGGCAGGCAGAGCCGGGCGAACAGGTCGGTCAGTCGTGCCTGCGGATACCGGTGCGGGGGCAGTACCCCGCGCACCGCCGCCACCGTTGTCATCCTGCTGACCGTACGGGCCGCGCCTACACTCCGCAGATGACAGGATCGCCGGTCGCGCCGACGAAACGCGCGGTGGTCCGCGGGTTGGCGGGCGCCTGCCACCCCGTGCCGTCGCTGGCCGTGACGACCGTGGCGGTGCTGCTCGCCGTCGGCGTCGGGCACGGCCCGGCCGGGGTGCTGCTGATCGGCGCGGCCGTGCTGACCGGTCAGCTGTCGATCGGCTGGTCCAACGACTGGGTGGACGACGCCAGGGACCGCGCCACCGGCCGGGCGGCCAAACCGGTCGCGGCGGGCCAGGTCCCGGTCCGCGTGGTCGCCGTGGCGGCCGGTCTTGCGCTGGCGGCCACGATCGCCCTGTCCGCCCTGCTGGGCGTCCTCGCCTGCGCCGCGCTCCTGCTCGGCGTCGCCGCGGGATGGGCCTACAACCTCGGGCTGAAGGCGACAGTCTGGTCCGGC
>DATMCA010000918.1:0-6194 GCA_035559015.1 Umezawaea sp.
GGCGAAGATCGGCGGCTTGTTGCCGACCCCGCCGACGTCGATCGCCCCGGCCGACGCGGCCTCCAACAGCGGCGGCCCGGACGTGAACGTGGCCCACTCGATCTTGTAGGGCGCGTCGGCGAGCAGGTTCGCGGCCGTGAGCAGCGACTTCGCCCCGCCCTTCTGGTCGCCGACCTTCAGCACCACCTTCGCCAGCTCCTCGGGGCTGACCGACGCCGGCACGGTGCTCGACGTCGTGGCCGGCGTGCCGCAGGCCGTCAACAGCACCACGGCGAGCACGCCGACCAGCAGGTTCCTACGCGGCTTCACCATCGTCGACTCCCAAATCGGCCAGCACTTTGGTTCGAAGGTCCGCGAAGGACGCCCGGCGACGGGGCCGGGCCAGTCCCACACGGTGCTCGGCCACGATCCGGCCCTCGTCCAGGACGAGGATCCGGTCGGCCAGCAACAGCGCCTCGTCCACGTCGTGGGTCACCAGCAGCACCGCGGGCCGGTGCCGCTGCCACAACTGGTCGACGAGGTGGTGCATCGCGAGCCTGGTCAGCGCGTCCAGCGCCCCGAACGGCTCGTCCAGCAGCAGCACGTCCGGCTCGCGGACCAGCGCGCGGGCCAGCGACACCCGCTGCGCCTCACCGCCGGACAACGTCAACGGCCACGCGTCGACGTGGTCGGACAACCGCACCTCGGCCAACGCCTTCTCGGCCACCGCACGACCGTCAACACCCCTCAACCCGAGGGACACGTTCCGCCACACCCGCCGCCACGGCAGCAGCCTGGGCTGCTGGAACGCCACCGAAACCGTGCCGGGCACCAAGAACGCCCCCGACACATCGCCGTCCAGCCCCGCCAGGATCCTCAACAACGTCGACTTCCCCGACCCGCTGCGCCCCAACAACGCCACGAACGAACCCGGCTCGATGTCCAGGTCGACCCCGTCCAACACCCGCCGTTCACCGAACTCCTTGACCAGCCCCCGAACACTCACCGCGCTTGCCATCGAAGAAGCCTCCTCTCCAACACCCGCACGAGCCCGTCGGTCACCAACCCGAGCAGCGCGTAAACGAGCAACCCGACCACGACCACGTCCGTGCGCAGGAACTCCCGCGCGTTGTTGATCAGGTAGCCAATCCCCGCGTCCGCGTTGACCTGCTCAGCCACGATCAGCGACAACCACGCAGCACCAAGGGAAATCCGAAGACCCACCAGCGTCTGCGGCAACGCCGACGGCAGCACGACGTGCACAACCCGCTCGAACCCGGTGTAACCGAGGACCCGACCAGCCTCCAGCAGACCCGGATCAGCCTGCCGAATACCCGAGTGCAGGTTGAGGTACAGCGGAAACGCCACACCAGCGGCAACCAGCGCCAACTTCGGCTGCTCACCGATCCCGAACCACAGGATGAAGAGGGGGATCAACCCCAGGTGGGGAAGCGTGCGGAGCATCTGAACCGGCGGATCGAAAATCCGCTCACCCCACCGGGAAAGCCCGGACAGCAACCCCAGCACGACACCGACGAACGCACCGATGGCAAACCCACCAACGACGCGCCCCATCGACACCACGAAGGCACTACCCAACTGCCCATCCGCAGTGAGTTCCACAGCCGAGTCGAACACGGTGAGGGGCGACGCCAACTTGTCCGGCGGCAGCACACCAGTACTGCCGGCGACCTGCCAGAGGACGAGGAGCAAGATCGGACTGATCCACCGACGCAGGTCGGGCAAACGACGTTTTCGGGACCGAGGGGCGGAGCGCGCAGCAAAACCATCCTCATCCGGGCGCGCGAGTACACCCGCAGTGGAAATCGACACGATTTCTCCCAGCGGTGACAGAAAAAGGGGATTCGGGCCTCAACGCCCGGACGGGAATGACGTGATCAGCGCGTACGACAGATCGCGCTCGCCTGCCGCCGCAGATCGACGTGCAGACGAGCAACCAGAACTTCGCGGCCACTCATGGCACCGAGTTTTCGGCCAGCACAACAAGATGTCAACGGGCGGACGTGCCCGTCCCGGATGGTGACATAGCTCGGTGTACGAGCCTTCGCGGCAGAAGGCCTACCCGAGCAGGCCTGGGCGACCCCGCTGACACGCGACACGCCGCCACGGAACGTGGCCGATTTTATTTGGGGGATTTGCCCCTTAAAATTGCAGATCGGGCAGGGCTTTCGAGCACTGCCTTTCAGCCCGATCAAGGGGCAAATCCAGGGGCCCCAAATCAAATCGGCCACACCACACTGGAAATCACAGCCACCGGGAGAAAAACCAAACGCCCCACCCCGCACAAACACGAGATGGGGCGAAGGCCACCAAAAACTCACCCAAGCATGTCGTGCCGAACAATCGTCTGATCCCGCCCGGGCCCCACACCGATCGCCGACATCCGAGCCCCGGAAATCTGCTCCAGGTACTCCACGTACGCCCGAGCGTTGGCCGGCAGCTCCTCGAACGACCGACACCCACTGATGTCCTCGAACCACCCCGGCAACTCCTCGTACACCGGCACCGCGTGATGCACGTCCGACTGCGACATCGGCATCTCCTCGACCCGCGTCCCGTCGATCTCGTACGCCACGCAAACCGGCACCTTCTCCAAGCTGGACAACACATCCAACTTCGTCAAGAAGTAGTCCGTGATCCCGTTCACCCGAGCCGCATACCGCGCGATCACCGCATCGAACCACCCAGTGCGGCGGTTGCGGCCCGTGGTGACGCCAACCTCACCACCGGTCTTCCTCAGGTACTCACCCATGTCGTCGTTCAACTCCGTCGGGAACGGCCCCGACCCCACCCGAGTCGTGTAAGCCTTCAAGATCCCGATCACCGTGGTGATCCGCGTAGGCCCGATCCCCGACCCGGCACAAGCCCCACCCGAAGTCGGGTTGCTCGACGTCACGAACGGATAAGTGCCGTGGTCCACGTCCAGGAGCGTCCCCTGCGACCCCTCCAGCAGCACCGTCTCACCGCGCTCCAACGCCTGGTTCAACAGCAACCGCGTGTCCGCGATCCGCGACGCGAACTTGCTGCCGTGCTCCAGGACCGTGTCGACCACCTGGTCGACCTCCAAGCCCTTGCGGTTGTACACCTTCACCAGCATCTGGTTCTTGATGTCCAACGCGGCTTCGACCTTCTGCCGCAGGATCTTCTCGTCCAGCAGGTCCTGCACCCGAACGCCGACGCGAGCCAGCTTGTCCTGGTAGCACGGCCCGATGCCGCGCCCGGTGGTGCCGATCTTGGACTTCCCGAGGTAGCGCTCCGTGACCTTGTCGATGGCCACGTGGTACGGCATGATCAAGTGCGCGTCCGCCGACAGCAGCAGCCGGTCGGTGTCGACACCCTTCGCCTCCAGGCCGCCGAGCTCCTCCAGCAGGACGCCGGGGTCGACCACTACGCCGTTGCCTATGACGTTCATCACTCCGGGCGTGAGGATGCCCGAGGGGATCAGGTGGAGGGCGAAGTTCTGGCCGTTGGGGAGCACCACGGTGTGGCCCGCGTTGTTGCCGCCCTGGTAGCGGACGACCCACTGGACGCGCTCCCCGAGCAGGTCTGTGGCCTTGCCCTTGCCCTCATCGCCCCACTGGGCACCGATCAGCACTACGGCCGGCATGTGAAACTCCAAGGGCTAGGACTGGGAAGGGCAATGCCGGTGCATGAGGGTAGACCAGGAGCTGATGGTGCGCGGAATCGTGCTGGCCTGCGGAAACGACAGCCTCGACAGGGAGTCGCCAATGGTCACTGAGCGTGACGACATCGAGGTGCTCGTCGTGCCCCCGCGACCGGGAAAAGCGCATGTCGACGGCGTTGTGTCCGATTTGGGTGATCGACGTCTCGTCGTCGCGGGGACCGACGCGGACCTCAACGCGGTGGTTCTGCGGCTGCTGCGGACCGAGCGTGTCGCGGACGTCCCGCTCGCCTACGTGCCGTCGTCGCCCGACTCGGAGGTGGCCGCGCTGTGGGGGCTGCCGACCGAGACCGGCCGCGCGCTCGACCTCGCGCTCGGCGGCGACCCGGACAAGGTGCCGTTCCTGCGCGACGACGTCGGCGGCGTGCTCGTCGGGCTCGGCGTGATCAGCCCGGTGCGCGGGGTCGGCTACTGCGACGACGACAACGTCCTGCGCGGCCAGGCGACGCGACTGGAGGTCACGCCCGACCCGGACGGCGGCGCGGGGCTCGTGGTGCGGGTGATCCAGAAGCGGCTGCTCGGCAGGAAGGTGAAGGAGACCGCGGGTCGGGCATTCCAACTGGGCTGCCTGCCGACCGCGGTGACGTCCGACGGCGTCGCGCACCCGCGCCAGATGAACAAGTGGACCTGGTACCGCCACACGGAGGACCTCCGGCTGGTGCGCGGGTTGTAAGTACCGAAGTAATTCGTTCGAGTGTCACTCGAAAGTATTGTTATGGCCGGCTGATTACTCGACAGTAATTCCGATTTCCCCAGCGGAAGGTCGGAATCATGTCAACGGTCAACAATGCCGTCCGAGTGGCGGCCCTGTCATTGCTGACTACCGCCGCGCTCACCCTCGGTCTCGTTCCACCGGCGAGCGCGACACCACCGAGCATTCCCAGCACCGCCACCGCGAAAACCGAACTGGCGGCGCTGACCGTGGCGACCGACGGGTCGATGACGGGCTATTCGCGGGACCTCTTCCCGCACTGGATCACGGTTTCGGGTGCCTGCAACACCCGTGAGACCGTGCTCAAGCGGGACGGGACCGGCGTCGTGGTCGATTCGAGCTGCGCGGCCACGTCCGGGCGCTGGTTCTCCCCGTACGACGGCGCCACCTGGACCGCGGCGTCCGACGTGGACATCGACCACGTCGTGCCGCTCGCGGCCGCGTGGCGCTCGGGTGCGCGGAACTGGACCACGGCCAAGCGGCAGCAGTTCGCGAACGACCTCGCCGGACCGCAGCTGATCGCGGTCACGGACAACGTGAACCAGGCGAAGGGCGACCAGACGCCCGCCACCTGGAAGCCGCCGCTCGCGTCGTACTGGTGCACCTACGCCAAGATGTGGACGCGCACGAAGTACAAGTGGGCCCTTACCGTTAACTCGTCGGAGAAGACCGCGTTGCAGGACATGCTCGGAAGGTGCTGATGGCCGAATACTCGTCGCCGTTCGTCGCGGGCCCCGGCGGGATCATGACCGACGACGTCGGCGTGATCACCGGAGAGCTCGAACTGCGCACCGTGCTGGCCGAGGACGGGTCCACGGTGCGGACCGAGGTGCGCTACGAGGGTGCTGACGAGTGGTACGCCCTGACCGGCGGCTCCTGTGCGCTGAAGGACCCGGAGGACCTGTCCGCGGTGCACGAGCTGCTGGTGGGCGTGCTGAACCGGCCGGAGGGCTGAGCCCTCTCGACGGCAGGTCACCTGCCGCCGTTCACCCCTTCCGGGTGAGCGGCGGCAGCGCCTCCACGGCGTCCGCGCGGGACAGGCCGGTCGCCTGGAGCAGGTCGACGGCGACCGAGCGGATCTGCGCCAGCACGACCCTGGTGGAGAAGCCGTCGCCGCCCAGCTCGTTCGTGGTCGCCGTGCTCGCCGCGTCCCGCACGGCCTTGCGGGTCCCGTCGGGCCGGTCACCCCTGGCCAGTTCCGTCCGCAGGAGGTCCACGGCGTCCGCGTAGGCGCGCAGCACGTCGGGGAGGATGTCCGGGACCTGTTCGCTGTCCCTGAGCGCGGCCAGGGCCCGGCGCGCCAGCACCCTGGTGTTGCGCAGCGCGTAGTCGACGGGCACCGCGGCCTCGCGGTAGTGGTCCAGCTCGTCGCGGCGGTGCCAGCGGATCGGCGCGATGGTCGCGATCTCCTTGCCCGCCTTGAGCGCGTCCTTGAAGTCCTCGATGGCGGACTGGCTCTTGCGCAGCTGGGCGAGCACGCCGGCGGCCTTCGCGGTGTCGTGCTCGGCCACGGCGCTCGCGAGGCCGCGCAGGGCCGTGGACAGCTCACCCAGCACGACCTTGCCGTGCCGGTGGGCGATCGTGAGCGGGTTCGCGGGCAGCAGCGCCGTGACGGCCAGCCCGACGACACCGCCGATCAGCGCGTCCACCATCCGGTCGAACCCGCCGTTCGTGCTGGGCGGCAGCAGCGTCGCCACCAGCACCGCGGACGACCCGGACTGGAGCGCGATCACCGCGCCGCCGTCGAGCAGCACGGCCGCCGACATCGCCAGCGCCACGACCAGCGCGATCTGCCACGGG
>DATMCA010000919.1:0-2035 GCA_035559015.1 Umezawaea sp.
ACAACGCGATCTCCTTCGCCGAGGGACGGGAGCAGCCCGGCTCGCATGGCCGGCTGTGCGTGAAGGGCCGCTACGGCTGGGACTACGCGGCCTCGCCGCAGCGGCTCACCACCCCGCTGATCCGCATCGACGCGGCCTACCCGAAGGGCCCGCTCTCCGCGGACGTCCGCGGCGACGGCCACAACGACCGCGGCCGGGTCAACGGCGGTGAGCGCAGCGGCGGCGGTCGCAAGCCGGGCGACAAGCGCGGCGGCAAGCGCAAGCCCGGCGGGCTGGTCGACTACGACGAGGTCATGCCCTACTTCCGGGAGGCCACCTGGGACGAGGCCCTGGACCTGGTGGCGCGCCGGCTGCGGGAGATCCATGCCGCCGGTGGGCCGGGCGCCATCGCCGGCTTCGGCTCGGCGAAGTGCTCCAACGAGGAGGCCTACCTCTTCCAGAAGCTCATCCGCACCGGCTTCGGCACGAACAACGTCGACCACTGCACCCGGCTCTGCCACGCCTCCTCGGTGTACGCGCTGTTCGAGGGGGTCGGCTCCGGTGCGGTGTCCACCACGTACGGGGACGTGGTCAACGCCGACTGCGTGATCATCACCGGCTCGAACCCGACCGCCAACCACCCGGTGGCCAGCTCGTTCTTCAAGCAGGCCCGCCGCCGCGGCACCAAGGTCGTCTACGTCGACCCGCGCGCGTCGACGGTGGCCGAGCACGCCGACATCTTCGTGCAGCTCAAGCCCGGTACGGACGTGGCGTTCTACAACGCGGTGATGCACGAGATCATCCGGCTCGGGCTGGTCGACCGGGAGTTCATCGCGAACCGCACGTCGAACTACGACGAGCTGGCCCGCACGGTCGCCGACTACCCGCCGGAGCGGGCCGCGCAGATCACCGGCGTGGACGCCGACACCATCCGCGAGGTCGCCCGGACCTGGGGCGAGGCCGGCGCCGCGGTCGTCTACTGGGGGATGGGCATCTCCCAGCACACCACGGGCACGGACAACGCCCGCTGCCTGATCGCGCTGTGCTCGATCACCGGCAACGTCGGGCGCCCGGGCACCGGGCTGCATCCGCTGCGCGGGCAGAACAACGTGCAGGGCGCCTCGGACGCCGGGCTGGTCCCCATGTTCTACCCGGGCTACCAGGGCGTGGACGTCGAGAAGATCCGGTTGCGGTTCGAGGAGGCCTGGGGTACCGCCCTCGACCCGAAGCGCGGGCTGACCGTCACCGAGATCATCAAGTCGGCACTGGAGCCTGACGGCGTCCGCGGCATGTACATGCTCGGCGAGAACCCGTTCCTGTCGGACCCGAACATCAACAAGGTGCGCAAGGCGCTCTCCGCGCTGGACTTCCTGGTGGTCCAGGACATCTTCCTCACCGAGACCGCCGAGTTCGCGGACGTGATCCTGCCGGCCACCTCGTACCTGGAGAAGGACGGCACGTACACCAACACCGACCGCCGGGTGCAGCTCGGCCGCAAGGTGATGGATCCGCCCGGGCAGGCCCGCCTCGACTGGGAGATCGTCCAGGACATCGCCCGGCGGATCGGACTGGACTGGAGCTACGGCGGGCCCAGCGAGGTCTTCGACGAGATGGTCGCGCTGGTGCCGGCGTACCAGAACCTGCGCTACGACAACCTCGGGCTGTCCGGGAAGCTCTACCCGAACAGCGATCCGGAGCACACCGACGGCACGATCGTCATGTTCGACGAGCGGTTCAACACCGACGACGGTCTGGCCCACCTCGTGCCTGCGCAATGGCTGCCGCCCAAGGAGCTGCCCGACGCGGAGTACCCGCTGGTGCTCAACACCGGGCGGCTGCTGGAGCACTGGCACACCGGCTCGATGACCCGCCGCTCGTTCGCGCTGGACGCGATCTCCCCGGTCGCCGAGGTCTACATGCACCCCAAGGACGCCGCCGACCGCGGCCTGGCGCACGGTGAGATGGCCCGGGTGCGGTCGCGACGCGGCATGATCGAGCTGCTGGTGCGGGTCTCGCACCGCGAGCAGCTGGGCAACTGCTTCATCCCGTTCCACTT
>DATMCA010000920.1:0-4681 GCA_035559015.1 Umezawaea sp.
GTACTGCTGGCGGTCCGGCCACGCATACCGCTCACCCGCTCGACCGGCACCACGGTGCGCGCCGACGTGCGGGACGGGATGGCGTACCTGCGGCACACGCCGAGGGTCCGCGACCTGGTGATCACGTTGTCCGGTCTCAACGTCTTCGTCGGCCCCGTGCTGTCGGTGGGGCTGGCCCTGCACGCCGTCGCGAGCGGGTGGGGTGCCGTGGGCCTCGGCTGGTTGACCGCCTCCATCGGCGTCGGCGCCGCGCTCGGCACGCTCGTCGCGCTGCGCTGGCGACCCCGCTTCCCGTTGCGCGCCGCCGTTCTCCTGCTGTTCGCCCAGGCTTCGGCGCTCGCCGTCGTCGGCGTCGGCGACTTCACCGCGACGCTCGTCGGGACGACCGTGGTCGGGGTGGTGGCCGGTCTCGCGTCACCGATGCTCTCCGGCGCGTTCCAGGCCACCGTCGACGAGGAGTACGTCGGCCGCGTGAGCTCCGTGCTCACCCTCGCCGACGACGCGCTGGCCCCGCTCTCGATGGCCGGTTTCGGCCTGCTCGCCGGGGTGATCGGCCTCGGCGCCGCCTCCTCCCTGTTCGCCGCGTGCTTCATCGCGCTGCTGCTGTTCGCCATCTCCCGCCCGCACGTGCGCGACCTGCGCATCGACGGGTCGCTCCCGTCAGAGGAAAGGAACTCCCGATGACCACGCAGTCGAGCTCGCCCGCCGCCGCCGTCAGCCCCGGCCACGGGGACGCGTTCACCGACCACATGGTGAGCCTGTCCTGGAACGTCGTCGACGGCTGGCACGACCGCCGGGTCGGCGAGCTGGAGCCGCTGGTGGTGCACCCGGCGACCATCGGCCTGCACTACGCCCAGGTGGTGTTCGAGGGGTTGAAGGCCCACCGGGGCCCGGACGGGTCGGTGTCGGTGTTCCGGCCCGACCGCAACGCCCTGCGCTTCCAGCGCTCGGCCAAGCGGCTCGCGATGCCGGAGCTGCCCGTCGACGACTTCCTCGCCGCGGTCGACGACCTGGTCCGCCTGGACCACACGGCCCTGCCCGACGACCCGTCGATCAGCCTGTACCTGCGGCCGCTGATGTTCGCGAACGAGCCCAACCTGATGCTGCGCCCGTCGGCGGAGTACCGGTTCCTGCTGATGGCGTTCGTCGCGGGCGGCTTCTTCGGCGACCAGGCGCTGGCGCCCGTGTCGGTGCTCGTCAGCCGGGAGCACAGCCGGGCCGTCGTCGGCGGCACCGGCGACGTGAAGTGCGCGGCGAACTACGGGCCGTCCTTCGTCGCCCAGCGGCTGGCCCAGCAGGCCGGGTGCCAGCAGGTCGTGTGGCTCGACGCCGCCGAGCACCGGTGGGTCGAGGAGATGGGCGGGATGAACCTGTTCTTCGTCCGCCGCACGGCCGGGGGGACCGAGGTCGTCACGCCAGCCCTCACCGGCACCCTGCTGCCCGGCGTCACCCGCGAGTCGTTGCTGGTGCTGGCCGATCGGCTCGGCCACACCGTCCGCGAGGAGCGGATCTCGATCGACCGCTGGCGGACCGAGTGCGCGGCAGGAGTGATCACCGAGGTGTTCGCGTGCGGCACCGCCGCGGTCGTCACCCCGGTGGGCGCCGTGCGCGACCGCGACGGCGACTGGGTCGTCGGCGACGGCACGGCGGGCCCGGTGACCCGGCAGCTCCGACAGGCCCTGGTGGACACCCAGCGCGGTGTCCTGCCCGACCCCGGCGGCTGGCGGCGCGTGGTCGTGCCCGCGCCCTGACCCCGAGCCCCACGAGGGCCCGATCCTCCCGAACGACTCGACCAAGGTGGGAAAAGCACATGGAGAACGCAACGAGCGTGGCGACCGAGCCGACCGTCGACCGGCGGCCACCGCCACCGGCGCGGCACCTGTCCTCGGAGACCACGAGGGCGGCCCTGCGGATCCAGGCCGCGGTGCTGACCGCGGCCAGGGCCTTCCTCGCGGGCGAAGGCTTCACGGAGCTGCTGCCGCCGATCATCGGTCCGGTGACCGATCCGGGGTCGCGCGGCTCCAAGCAGCTCGACGTCGACTACTACGGCCACAAGTACAAGGTCATGACCAGCGGCATCCTCTACAAGCAGGCGTCGCTGCTGGCCTTCGACAAGCTGTTCTTCATCGCCCCCAACGTCCGGGCGGAACCGCCGGAGACCTGCTCCACCCGGCGCCACCTCGCGGAGTTCCACCAGATCGACGTGGAGGTCGCCGGCGCGACCCGCGCCGAGGTGATGGGCATCGCCGAACGGCTGCTGACCCACGTGGTGCGCCACGTCCTCACCTCGGTGCCCGAGCAGTTCGAGGTGCTCGGCCGCGACCCGCTGGCGTTCGTCGACCTGCTCGCCGGGCCGTTCGACGTGCTCAGCCACCGCGAGGCCGTCGCGGCGCTGCACCGGCTCGACTACCCGCAGAGCCCGGACGCCGAGATCGAGTGGACGGGGGAGGAGCTGTTGTCGGAGCAGGCCGTCCGGCCGTTCTTCGTCACCGACTACCCGAAGGGTTCGCGCGGGTTCTACGACCGCGAGAGCACCACCGAACCCGGCAGGCTGCGCAACTTCGACCTGCTCGCCCCCGAGGGCTACGGCGAACTGGTCAGCGGCAGCGAGCGGGAGTCCGACTACGCCACGATCGTCACCCGGATGCGGGAGACCGGGGAGAACCCGGCGAAGTACCGCTGGTACCTGGACGTCGTGCGGGAGGGCGTGCCGCGCAGCGCCGGGTTCGGCATGGGGCTGGAGCGGCTCACCCGGTTCCTCACCGGGCTGCACTCGGTGTGGCAGGTCAACGCCTACCCGAAGATCCCCGGCGAGGTGTCGCCGTGAGGGCGCACGGGTTCCCGGAGGAGCGGGTGCGGGCACGGGCGCGCAACGGCGCGGCCGAGGCGTTCCCGCCCGTGGAGTCCTACGGCCACGAGGTGTTCGGCTCCACCGGGACGACCGCCGTCGACGAACTGGACGCGGCCCGGCTGGTGCCGCCGGTGTTCATGCCGCTGCGGCTGGAGAAGCTGATCGACCTCGGTCGCGAGCCGCTCCAGTCCGATGTGGACCTGGCCACCCGGATCGGCGGGTTCGCCTCGGCGCTGCCGGTGTACCTGTCCGCGTTCGGCTCGACCCGGATCGGCAGCTCCGAGCTGTCCGTGTCGGCCAGCAGGCAGGCGGCCGAGTTGGGCGTGCCGATGGTGATCGGCGAGAACGTGGTGCCGCTGACCGGTTACCGGCGGGAGGCGTCGGCCACCACGGGCATCCTGGCCAGGATCCGCGCCTACCTGGACGCCTCGAACCCCGGAGTGGGCGGCGTCGTGGTGCAGCAGAGCACCGAGGACGCGGACGCCGAGGTGTGGAACCTCGTCTACAGCGACCCCGGAGTCGAACCGCTGCTGGCCACGGGTCGGCTCGGTTTCGAGCTGAAGGTGGGCCAGGGCGCCAAACCCGGCCTGGGCGGCATGACCGTGCTCGACCGGTCGACCGCCGCGCGGGTCGACGACCAGTACGCGATCGACGACCTCTGGCCGGACTCGGGGGTGCTGCGCTCGGGCACCCCCGGCACGTTCACCGACGAGATCCTGCGCCAGCAGATCCGGTTGATGCGCAACAACTTCCCGCGCGCACGGGTGTGGGTGAAGCTGCACCCCGGCCGGGACGTCGCGCGGGCCGCCGCGTGCGCCTGGGACGCGGGGGCCGACGCGGTCACCGTGGACGGCGCCGAAGGCGGCAGCGGCTGGGCGCCCACGGCGTTCCTGGACCACGTCGGACTGCCGCTGGCCGAGTGCCTGCGGCGGATCGGCAGGCCGTCCGGGTGCCTGCTGGCGTCGGGCCGGATGTGGGAGGGCGTGCGCGCGGTCAAGGCGCTCGCCCTCGGCGCGACGGCCGTCGGGCTCGGCCGCGCCGCGCTGACCGCCGTGGACACCGATCCCGAGCACGGGCTGCGCAGGCTCGTGGAGTGCCTGGCCTTCGAGGCCCGGCTGCTGATCAGCGCGCTGGGCAAGTACTCCCCGGACGTGCTGGCCGCCGAGGACGTCTGGTTCGCCGGGCGGTCCGACGTCCCGGCCCTGTCCTCCGCCCGTTCCTGACCACCCGTCCCGATCTCCGCCGCCGTCGAGAGGGCTGACCATGACCACCGACCTCCAGCTTCCGCCACCGGGTGGCAGCCGGATCGTCCTGTCCAGCACCAAGTCCGACTCCCACACGTGGAACCTCGTCTACCTCCAGCTGCTGCTGGAGGAGGCGGGTCACGAGGTGGCCAACCTGGGTGCCTGCGTACCCCCGGACCTGCTGGCCGACGAGTGCGCGGCCCTGCGGCCCGACCTCGTCGTGCTCAGCACCGTCAACGGGCACGGCTATCAGGACGGCCCGCGGGCGCTCGCCGCGCTGCGGGAACGCCCCGACCTCATGGCGACCCCGGTCGTCATCGGCGGCAAGCTCGGCACGGGCGGGCCCGAACCCGCCCGTGCCGACGCCCTGCGCGCCACGGGTTTCACCGACGTGTTCGACGACGACACGGCCGTCCCGCGGTTCCGCGCCTTCCTGGCGGCCCTCACGCCCGCGCTCTGCGCGGCGGGGAGCCCGTCGTGAGCACCTTCGCGGCAGCGGTGGCCCGCGCGACGGCCGGGGGCAGGCTGGTGGTGCAGCCCCGCATGGGCATGGCGTCCCCGCTGGAGATGCGCGCCGGCCTGCTCG
>DATMCA010000921.1:0-21340 GCA_035559015.1 Umezawaea sp.
CAGGCAGTTGCGCCGCCCGAGCCGGATGACGCCGACGGCGAAGGCGACGCTGGTCAGCAGCACCAGGCCTTCCGGGATCATCGGCACCAGCGCGGCGACGGCTCCGCGCAGCGCGGACGGCAGGTCCTCGTGCCCGTGCAGCTGGCTGTAGATGATGAGCGCGCCCGCGGGCAGCAGGATCCAGGTAACAAACCGCAGGATCCGGTCGATCCCGGCCCGCAGGTCGGAGCTGACCAGGGTGAACCGGCTGGCCTCCTCGGCGAGCTTCGCGGCGTACGCGTCGCGGCCGACCCTGGTGGCGCGGTAGCGGCCGGTGCCCGCGACGGCGAAGCTGCCGGACATCACCGCGTCGCCGGGGTGCTTCACCACCGGGTCGGCCTCGCCGGTCAGCAGCGACTCGTCGACCTCCAGCGCGTCCGCGCCCACGACCTCGCCGTCGACCACCACGTTGTCGCCCGTGCCGAGTTCGAGCACGTCGTCGAGCACGACCTCGCTCGCGCCCACCTCGGTCTTCGAGCCGTCGCGCCACACCACGGGCTTGGCCTCGCCGACGATGGCGAGGCGTTCCAGGGTCCGCTTGGCGCGCAGCTCCTGCACGATGCCGATCAGGCTGTTCACCACGATGATCAGGCCGAACAGGCCGTCCTTGAGCGGCCCGACGACGACGATCACGGCGAACAGCACGCCGAGCACGGCGTTGAACCGGGTGAGGACGTTGGAGCGGACGATGTCGCCGAGCGTGCGGCCCGCCCGTGCCGGCACGTCGTTGGTCCGGCCGTCCGCGACGCGTTCCCGCACCTGCGCCGACGTCAGTCCGTGTTCCAGGTGCGTCGCTTCCGGCATGAGCCGAGGGTAGATCCACCGCGACGATCGGGCCGATCGAAAGTGGACTCTTCAAATGACGCGGGAATGGATCTGGTCGGCAGTCCACTTGGACGTGATCCTGGCCTCGTGCTCATCCACCCCTGGGACGCGGCGGACGAGGCCGAGTGGCGGCCGTGGCTCGCCGTGCGCGACTTCGGCCAGCTCATCGCGTCCGGCCGCGACCGCGACCTGCCCGTGGTCGTCCCCACGCACTTCGCGTTCGACGGCGAGGCGACCGTACGGCTGCACCTCGCCCGCCCGAACCCGATCTGGGCGGCGCTCGCGGAGAACCCGAACGTCCTGCTCGCGGTGCTCGACGACTACGACTACGTGCCCGCCGCCTGGGGCGGCACCGACGTCCCCACCTCGTACTACGCGTCCGTGCACCTCGTCTGCACCGCGGTCGTGCTGGACGACCCGGCGGCGAAAGCGGCGCTGCTGACCACGCAGCTCGCCCACTTCGAGCCGCCGGGCGGGCGGGCCGAGGTGTCCGAGGCCGTCGACGCGGACCGCAGGCTGCTGCCGGGGATCCGCGGGCTCGAACTGACCGTGCGGGACGTCCGGGCCAAGTTCAAGTACGGCGGGAACAAGTCGCCGGAGGTCCGCGCGCGGATCGCGGAGCACCTGGCCGAACGGGCCGGTCCGCACGACGCGGCGGCGCGCCGGCACGTCCTGGAGCGGGGCTCAGCCGACTGACCTCGGCTACCGTGGGGTTCGACCGCTGGACACGGGGCCGTCCCCCGTGCGGACCGCGGTCAGGCTGATGAGGTGCTGGGTGACCGGTGTCAGACGGTTGAGCACGACCGACCACTTGGAGATCCGCCGCTGGGCGGAGAGCCGGGAAGCAGCGCCGATCGCGCACCGCGCGGACGGCCTCGGGTTCGACTTCCCCGACTACGACGACGACATCGACCCGATCACGTGGGACCGGTGGTTCGAGGAGTTCGACGCCCGCGACCTGGAGTTCGTCTACCACGCGAGCGAGACCGAACGGCCGACGAACTTCTTCCAGCTCAAGCAGCGGGACTCGGACCGCGCACTGACCACACAGGACTCGCGGGTACCCCGGTCCTTGTGATGGTTCATCACGTTACGTACGGTATGCCTCGCAGCGGTTGAGCCAACAGCCGCGCCGGGGAGTTCCGGCGGGCCCGCACGGCCATTTTTCGCTGCACGCACGCGTAGCGGCGTCTCGTCTGTGCCCACCAGGACTCCCCACCACATCCACGGGCACAACAAGAGGGAGATCCCACGTGACGGTCCAGGATCCGAACGTCGTGGACGCGAGCCGCAACGAGCAGGCCATCGGCCTCGCGGTGAGCCACCCGACGCAGGATGTCACCGTCGTGTCGGTCTCGGGCGAGATCGACATGCTGTCGGCGCCTGCCCTGCGCACCTACGTGAGCACCAACCTGGTCGACGAGGGCACGTTCGTGCTCGACCTGTCCGGGGTCACGTTCCTCGGTTCGGCCGGGTTGGCCGTACTGGTGGAAGCGGCGCAGGAGAGCAGAACCAGGGCGATCGCGTTCCGCGTCGTGGCGGCCGACCGCGCCGTGACCAGGCCGATCGTGGCCACCGGTCTCGGCGAGGTGTTCGCGGTGCACAGGACGCTGGACGAGGCGATCGGCTGACGCGTCCTCACCCGATGGGCGACACCACGTCCGCCACGAGCGGCACCCCGGAAGCCGTGAGGGCCGCCCACGCGGGCGTGCCCGTGTTGGCGAGCACGACCACGCGGTTGCCCGCGGCCGAGGCCGCGTCGGCGACCGCGAACAGGGCGTGCACGACTCCGGCCGTCTCCGTTCCCAGTTCACCGAGGTCGACCACGAGGGGCACGGTGCCGCCGCGGGCCGCGGTGAGCAGGGAGCGGCGCAGGGCGGCACCGGTGCTCGCGGGCACGTCGCCGCGCACGGTGACGCGCACGCCGGTGTCGAGTTCCTCGACCAGCACCTCGTGGCCGTCCTGCCGGTCGTCCAGGGCCTCCGAGCGCCGGGTGCGCGGCGAGCGGCACAGGCTGACCGTGGTGCCGCCCGAGGTGCGGTCGACGACAACCTGGTCGACGTTCTCGCGCATCAGCAGCAGGCCGCGGCCCCGACCCGACAGGGCGGCGGGTGGCACGCGCCACCGGCCGTCGTCGGCCACGACCGCGCACACGGCGCCGTCCACCCCAAGGTCGGCGCTGACCAGCACGTGGCCGTCGACGTCGGGCGGGTAGGCGTGCTCGACGGAGTTGGAGACGGCCTCGTTGACGGCCAGGAGCAGGTCGTACGCGACGTCGTCGTCGACACCCGCCGCGACCAGCCAGGAGTCGAACGAACGTCGCATCTCCGCGAGGCTGTTCGAGTGCGTCCGGAAGTCGAGGGTGAAGCGCTCGACTCGGGTCCCGGAGCCCTCGGCGGGTGGTTGGGCGCGCATCAGGACGGACTTCCCGCAACCGACCGGTTCTACACGTGTGAAACGGGTCGGATCCGGGTAGAGCTAGGACCATGGCCAGAACAACAGGACGGACTACGAGGTGAGCGTGTCGCAAACGGAGCCGCACCGCGGTGAGTCGGAAAGCACCCTGCAGGGCGTCGAGCTGCGGATGGCGGCGAACCCGACGCAGTTGTCGATCGTGCGCGCCGTCGCCGCGGACATCGCGATGCGGCAGGACTTCGACCTCGACTCCATCGAGGACCTCAAGCTCGCCGTGGACGAGGCGTGTTCCACGCTGATCGCGCTGGCCGCGCCGGACGCCGTGCTGAGCGCGCGGTTCGTGGTGACCGACGGTGTCGTCCAGGTGTCCACGCAGGTGGCGTCCAAGCGGTCGTCGCCGCCGGACCGCGACAGCTTCGGCTGGCGGGTGCTGAGCGCGCTGGTGGACTCGGTGACGACGTGGGTCGCACCGCAGGCCGGTGATGACGAGTACGTGGTGCACATCGACTTGGTCAAGCGCGGGTTGGTGGATGCGTGACCGAAACGGGCGCGGAGACCACCACTCCAGAGGCCTCCGGAACGGCGGCCCCCACCGGGAGCGCCGACGCGGCGGTCCCCAGTTCCTCGTCCGGCACCCGTGGTGACTACGACCACCTCGCGCCGCTGTTCGTGACGCTGGCGGCGACGCCCGCCGACGACCCGCGCCGGGAGCGGCTGCGGGACGAGCTGGTGACCGAGCACCTCCCGGTCGCCAAGCACATCGCGCGCCGGTTCGGCAACCGCGGCGAGCCGCACGACGACCTCGTGCAGGTGGCGACCGTCGGGCTGATCAACGCCGTGGACCGGTTCGACCCGGAGCGCGGCAGCGACTTCCTGTCGTTCGCGGTGCCGACGATCATGGGCGAGGTCCGGAAGTACTTCCGGGATTCGAGCTGGTCGGTGCGGATGCCCAGGCGGCTCAAGGAGCTGCACCTGGCGATCAACGCGGGGTCGTCGCGGCTCTCGCAGACGCTGGGCAGGGCGCCGACGCCGAGTGAGCTGGCCGCGCACCTCGGGCTGACCCGCGAGGAGGTCCACGAGGGGCTGGCGGCGGGGAACGCCTACCACAGCGCGTCGCTCGACGACATGCTGCTGGCGGACGACAGCTCGATCTCGCTCGGCAACACGCTCGGCGCGGAGGACCCGGAGATGGAGGTGATCGAGCAACGGGAGGCTCTGCACCCGCTGCTCGAACAGCTGCCGGACCGGGAGCGCAAGATCGTGGTGATGCGGTTCTTCGGGAACATGACGCAGACGCAGATCGCCGACAAGATCGGCATCTCGCAGATGCACGTCTCGCGCCTGCTGGCGAAGACGCTCCGCCAGTTGCGCGACGGCTTGCAGGAGTGACGCGCTCCGCGCTCTGACGGACGGGGATCCGCTCGACGCCACGGCGTCCGGCGGATCACCGCCCCCTGGAGCGGCTTTCGCCGTCCGGTCGTGGGCGCCGCCGGGGAGGCGGCCCACGACCGGGTGTCCCGTCCTGTGGATCAGGCGCACGCGTCGGGCGTGCGCCGGCTTCGATGCCGAACCGGCCGAGTCGGACCGCGACCGCCTCGCCCATTCACGCGGGCGGTCGTCCGTCCAGGTCTCGTTGGAGGGCTTCCCGACGCTCCGGCTCAGGCGACGCGGAGACGGCGGCGGGTCGAGGCGATGATCTTGCGCCGCTCGTCCTCGCCCATCCCGCCCCACACGCCGTACGGCTCCTGCGCCTCCAGCGCGTGCTGGCGGCACTGCTCCAGCACCGGGCACGCGGCGCAGATGCGCTTCGCGTGGTCCTCGCGCGCCGAGCGGGCCGAGCCGCGCTCGTTGTCCGGGTGGAAGAAGATGGCGCTGTTTGCGCCTCGGCAGTGGCCTTCCATCTGCCAGTCCCACACGTCGGCGACCGGCTTGGGCAGGCGGGTGGTGCAGGTCATCACGGTCTCCTCAGCGGTAACTGTTCGGCGACCCTGAACTACCCGGCGAAACGCCGGGCGCAAACCTGTCCCATACCGCTTTTTCCCGCCGCCCACCGATCGGGCTACGGACCGACGTCCGGTTCCTCCTGCTTGAGCCGTTCGTCCAAGGGCTCCCCGGCCCGCTGCTCGGCCGACGTCGTGCCGAACTTGTCCGCCCCCGACCACTGGTCAGCGGCCTCGTAGCCCTCGTCGAGCGGGTCCACCCCCAGCTCGTCCTCGTCGGTCTCCTCGGTCGTGTCGAGGGGGTTCTCGTTCGGGTCCGTCATGGTGCTCCCCACTTGATCGTGTGATCACCCACTCAACCTCAGGCGAAGAACTCCCGCACCTTGGTGCGCAGGCCCTTGGTCACGACGTCCCAGGCGTCCGGGTCCCCGCGCAGCACCGCCTCGGTGACGGATTCGATCTGCTCGACGGTCGCGTGCGGCGGGATCGGCGGGATGTTCGGGTCGCACCGCACGTCGAGCACCACGGGCCTGCCGGCGGTCAGCGCGCGGTCCCACGCCGGGCCGAGGTCGTCCGGGTCGTCGACGGTGATGCCCTCCAGGCCGACGGACCGGGCGAACCCGGCGTAGTCGACGTCCGGCAGCACCTGGGACTCCTCGAACTTCGGCGCGCCGCCCATCGCGCGCAGCTCCCACGTGACCTGGTTGAGGTCGTTGTTGTGCAGCACGCAGACCACGCACCGCTGGTCGGCCCACTCGTGCCGGTAGCGGGCGACGGTGATCAGCTCGGCCATGTTGTTCATCTGCATCGCGCCGTCGCCGACGAGGGCGATGACGGGCCGGTCGGGGTGGGCGAACTTGGCGCCGATCGCGTACGGGACGGCCGCGCCCATCGTCGCGAGGGTGCCGGACAGCGAGCCGCGCATGGTGCCGCGCATCCGGAGGTTGCGCGCGTACCAGTTCACCGACGAGCCGGAGTCGGCGGTGATGATGGCGTCGTCGGGAACGCGGTCGGACAGCTCCGCCACGATCCGCATGGGGTTCACCGGATCGCCGGCGACCATCGCCTGCCCCTCCACGACCTCCCACCACCGCGCGACGCCCCGCTCGACCTCCTCGCGCCAGGAGCGGTCCTCCTTGCGCGTCAGCAGCGGCAGGAGCTTGCGCAGGGTCGCGCCGGAGTCGCCGACGAGCGGGCACTCGGTCGGGTAGCGCATGCCGATCACCCGACCGTCCACGTCGATCTGGACGGCGCGCGCTTTTCCGTACTCCGGCAGGAACTGCGAGTACGGGAAGTTCGAGCCGACGATCACCAGGGTGTCGCAGCCGGTCATCAGGTCGTAGCTCGGCCGGGTGCCCAGCAGTCCTATCGAACCGGTCACGTACGGCAGGTCGTCGGACAGGACGTCCTTGCCCAGCAACGCCTTCGCCACGCCGCCGCCGGTCAGGTCGGCCAGCGCCCGCACCTCGTCGGCCGCGCCGCGAGCGCCCTGTCCGATGAGGATCGCGACCTTCTCCCCCGCGTTGATCAGCTCGGCGGCGCGGGCGACGTCCTCGTCCGGCGGGGTCGTCACGCTCACCGGGTGGCTCGGCGGGCTGGACGGCACGTGCTTGAACTCGTGCCGCGGCGGCGAGTAGTCCAGCTCCTGCACGTCCGCGGGGATGATCACCACGGTCGGCGCGCGCCGGGCCAGCGCCGTGCGGATCGCCCGGTCCAGCGCGTTGGGCAGCTGCTCGGGGACGGTGACCTCGACCAGGAACTCGCTCGCCACGTCGGCGAACACCGCCTGGAGGTCGACCTCCTGCTGGTAGCTGCCGCCGCGCGCGGTGCGGGCCGTCTGGCCGACGATCGCCACCACCGGGACGTGGTCGAGCTTCGCGTCGTAGAGGCCGTTGAGCAGGTGGATCGCGCCCGGCCCGGACGTGGCCAGGCAGACCCCGACCCGACCGCTGAACTTGGCGTACCCGACGGCCTCGAACGCGGCCATCTCCTCGTGCCGGGCCTGGATGAACGCGGGCCGGTTGTCGGCCTTCCCGAACGCGGCGACGATGCCGTTGATCCCGTCACCGGGATAGGCGAACACCTGCTCGACGCCCCAGTCCCTCAGGCGTTCCAGCAGGTAGTCGGCGACCGTTTCGGCCATGGGTCCTCCTCGGTGGTGTCCTGAGGGGGTACCCGGCGATCCCGATCCGTCACACGGCGAGCAGCAGCAGTCCGCCGAAGTAGAGGCACGCGAGGGCGATCGCGCCGAACACCAGCACCCAGAGCGTGCCGGGAACGCCGGTCAGGCGGGCCAGCTGGTCGGCGTCGGAGCTGGGGGCACGGCCGCGCACACGTTTGCGCTGGAGCTCCCACACGGGGCGGACGCCGCCGAAGAGCAGGAACCAGCAGAAGAGGTAGCCGAAGGCGTTCTGGACGTCCACGGTGGCGAACCAGGACACCGCGAACACGATCGCGCCCGTGACCACGACGGAGATGACGCCGAACACGTTGCGGATCATCACCAGCATCGCGATCAGCAGCGCGGTGCTGCCCCACAACATCGGGCGGATCTGGTCGACCGCTACCAGCGCGGCGCCCCCCAGGCCCAGCAGCGACGGTGCGACGTAGCCCGCGAACCCGGTCAGGACCATGCCGAACCCGGTCGGCCGCCCCCGCGACACCGTGACGCCGGAGGTGTCGGAGTGCAGTGTGATCCCGGACAGCCTGCGGCCGCTGAGCAGCGCGAACAGGGCATGGCCGCCCTCGTGGGCGATGGTCACGACGTTGCGGCTGACCCGCCAGATCCCCCGGCTGAGCACGAGCACCAGCGCCACCAGCGCTGATCCGAGGACGACCGCGGCGTCCGGCCTGTCCCACAACTCGGTGATGGTCGGCATCGGTCCAATACTGCCAGTCACGATTCGCGGGCGGCCCGGCGGACGATGTCCAGGGCTTCCTCCACGTGCGCGCGGTGGGTGCGGTGGCTGAGCACGCACAGCCTCAGCGTGTGCTTCCCGTCGAGCCGGGTGCTGGACAGGAAGATCCGCCGGGTGCCGTTGATGCGCTCCAGCAGCCGCTCGGTGGTGGCGTCGCCGAACGGCGAGCGGAACACCGTGACGGTCAGGTCGGGCACCAGAGGGACCTCCAGGTTCCGGTCCGCCGACAGCTCCCGGTGCACCAGCGCGGCGAGGTCGAGCTTCTCGTCCAGCTCGGCGCGGAACGCGGCCACGCCGTGCAGGTGCAGCGGCAGCCACAGCCGCAGCCCGCGGTACTCCCTGGTCAGCTCGGGGCCGAGGTCGCCGTAGTCGGGCAGGTCGTGCTCGCGGTCGAGGTCCTGGAGGTAGTGGCCGTCGGCGGCGTGCGCGGCCCGCAGCCGGGCCTCGTCGCGGACCAGCAGCAGGCCGGTGCCGTAGGGCAGGAAGAGGCTCTTGTGCGGGTCGAGGGTGATCGAGTCGGCCCGGTGCACGCCGTGCAGGATCGTCCGGCCGCGGTCGGTGAGCTGGAACGAGCCGCCGTAGGCGCCGTCGACGTGGAACCAGAGGTCCTCGCGCGCGGCCAGCACCCCGAGCGCGTCCAGCCGGTCCACGGTGCCGGTGCTGGTCGACCCGGCGGTGCCGACCAGGAAGAACGGCTTCAGCCCGCGCTCGCGGTCGTCGGCGATCAGCGCCTCGGCGGCGGCCAGGTCCATCCGCAGGTCCTCGTCGACCGGCACCACGCGCACCTGCGCGGAGGTGAACCCGGCGATCCGGGCGGCCTTCGCCACGCAGTAGTGGGTGTGCTCGGTGACGTAGATCGTGCCGAGCGGGTCGGGGCCGCCGAGCCGGTCCTCGCGGGCGGTCGTCAGCGCGGCCAGGGTCGCGAGCGAGGCGCCGGACGTCACCACGCCGCCCGCGCCGTCGGGGAGGTCGAAGCGGCGGCAGAACCAGCGGATCACCGCGTGCTCCATCGCGACCAGCGCGGGCGCGGTGTCGGCCACGCCGGTGAAGCGGTTCACCGTCTGCGCCAGGGTCTCGGCGAGCACGGAGCTGAGCAGGCCACCCGCCGGGAAGTAGCCGAGGTAGCCGGGACCGGCCGTCTCGACGGCGTAGCCCGCCGCCCGGCCGAAAGTCGCCAGCAGGTCGTCGAACGTGCCGGGCGCCTCCGGTGGCTCCTTCAGGAAGGAGCTCAGGTCGGCCGGGCCGGGCTCGCTGGCCGGCGCCTTCGCCAGGCCCGCGACGAAGTCCTCCACGAACGCGCCCACCGCGTCGGTCCACGCACGCCGGGTCTCCCGGTCCGGTTCCAGCATGGCGGCAGGTTAGGTCGGGGCGTCAGGGCCGATCTTGTACGTTTTTGCGCCGGTAGTGCCCCGGCGCGACCCCGACGATCCGGCGGAAGTGCCGTGCCAGGTGAGACTGGTCGGTGAACCCGACCTCCACGGCCGCCCGCGCGACGGGCGTGCCCAGGTCGAGCAGCGCGCACGCCCGGCGGACGCGCAGCTGGTTGAGGTAGGCGTGCGGCGGCAGCCCGTGCCGGGCGCGGAACGCCCGCAGCAGCGCGAACTGGCCCGTGCCGACCTCGGCCGCCAGCTCGGCGAGGCTCGGCGGCTCCGCCAGCCGCTCGTGCAGGATCTCCCGCGCCGCCTCCACGTCCCGACCGCCCACCGACGGCGGTGGCACGCGCGTGCCGCCGTAGGTGCGCAGCAGCCGGGACAGGGCCTGCCCCAGCAGGGAACTCGCGGCCAGCCGGTCGGCGGACTCGGCGGCCCGGTGGGCCGCGACGACCACCGCGGCGGCGTCGGCGTCGTAGACGACCTGCTCGGTGAACCACGGGCTCGCGGTGCCGGCGACCTCCGCGACCACCTCGACGTCCGGGTAGAACGCCCGGTAAGCCCAGCCCGCCTCGACGGCGGGACGACCGGTGTGGACGACGCCGGGGTTGATCATCACCAGGCCGCCCGGCAGCACCCGGTGCACCTCGCCGTCGAGCCACAGCTCCTCGACGCCGGTGGTCGCGACGCCGAACGCGAACGTGTCGTGGCTGTGCCTGCCGAAACCGTGGTTCACGTAGTGTGCGCGGATCAGGTCCACACCGGACACCGCGGGGTGCCGCCAGTAGCGCACGTCGTCGACAGCGGTCATCGGGCCACAGTAAGCGGCGCGAACGGCGTCACCGGGGTGTCCCCGACGTGTCGGGCACGGGGATAGGGCGGTCGTATGGGCCGCGCACCGCGGGAATGATCGGTCTACCCGCACCCGGCGCTGAAGGCCTCCACGCGCCGCACCAGCTCCTGGGCGCCCTCGTGGTCCGGCCGCGCGTGGGCGGCCCGGCGCAGGGGCCGCATCCGATCGGCCGTGCGGACCGAGCGGATCGGGATCGCCTGGCGGACGGCGTCGTTGCCCGCGTCGACGCCCGCGTCCACCTCGCCCGCGAGCAGGGCGCTGACCGCGAGTTCGATGGTGCCGAAGACCCGGCTGCGGGCCATGGCCTCGCCGTAGCCCTCGATGGCTTCGAGCAGCGCGGGAACGGCCTGCTCGGCGTGCCGCACGTCGCCCGCCTCGGCGAGGCTCGCGTGGACGGTGCCGGTCATGCCGGTCAGGTCGGCGGCGGTGAAGAAGCGGGCCCAGTCCGGGGCGCTCTCCGGGTCGCCCGCGGCGAAGCTCTCGTGCGCGGCGGCGAGGAACCACTCCGCCTGCACGGCGTCACCGCGCTTGGCGTGCGCCCACGCCCGGTTGGCGTCCACGATGGCCAGTTCCAGCTCGGACCCGGTGGCACCCGCCACGTGGGCCGACGCGTCGAACTCGTGCAGCGCCTCGTCGACCCTGCCGTGGTGCAGGTGGACCCGGCCGAGCCGGTAGCGCACGTTCGCCGCGAGCGACTGGTTGTCCGCCGCGTCGGCGAGGTCGAGCGCCGCCCGGAAGTGGGCCTGGGCGGCCTCGGCCCGACCGAGGTCGAACGAGATCCAGCCGGCCAGGTTGTGCAGGTCCGCGAGCGCGAGCTGGAGGCGTGCCGCGACGTCGGGGGACACGGCGTCGCCGAGCAGCCGGCGGCCGGTCGTCAACTGCGCGAGCACGGCGGAGGCGCAAGCGCCTCCGCCGTGCTCGTAGTCCAACGCCCTCAGGGTGCGGGTCGCGGCTTCCAGTCGAGCCACGTCCGACGCACCCAGCCGGGTCAATGACCCACCCGGTGGCGCTTCACGTCCTCTTGCGCCGGAGTGGTGGGAACGGCGTCGGCGCGGGGTTCGGGGGTGTGCTGCACCGGCATGGGGGTCGTCGTGTGCGGCTCGACGACGTCGCGGTCCCGCGTCGTCGACTCGTGCACGTCGTGGTCGTGCAGGTCGTGGGTCTGCTCGGGCACGATCCGGTCGTGCGTCTCGTGCGTCGGCTCGACCACGGGCTGCTCGACGACCTCGGGCTCGTCAACGATGATCTTGCGACGGGCGGGCAGGACGGCGATCAGCAGGCCGACCGCGGCGAAACCGAGGTGCAGCCAGTTGTCGTTGGTGTTGAGCGCCAGCGGGTTGCCCAGCCCGGAGACCGGGTTGGACGAGATGACGCCCGCGAGCATCAGGCCCCAGATGAAGACGGCGCCGTAAGCGATGAACAGCACCCAGCCGTAGGTGCGTGCCAGGGCGGAACTACCCGCCAGCAGCAGGCCGAGCACACCGAAGGCGAGGTGGATGACGTTGTGGAGGGGGTTCACGGCGAACCCGAGCACCATCGCGTGCTCGTCCCCGGCGAAGTCGCCGAAACCCGTGCGCAGGAAGCCCACCACGCCCGCTGCGATGAACAGCAGGGACACGAGCGCCACCAACACCTGTGCCGGTTGCAGGCCGGCGACCTTGACCTTGACACGCCCAGCAGTCGAGTTCCTCATGACGGGCGGTTACCCGCATCACACGCAGAGCAAACGCGCACGGCGAGATTGAGTGAAATCGGTGTTCGACCGGGTCGGCGGTCGCCCGATCTGCCGGGCGGTCGCACTCCGGGTTGGGGAGATCGGTGGGACTTGAACCCACTTGCACCGGGATCACGACCCGGCCCCTCGTCCACTTCGGGATCGATCTCAGTACCTCCGGCGCGAGTCGAACGCGCACTGGCCGGGTTCTGAACCCGGTGCCTCTCCCGTTGGGCTACGAAGGCTTGGCCCGGACGGGGAGCGAGCGGTCACGGACTCGCTCCCCGCCGGTACCGGACAGGAATTCCAACCAGCTGACCCCGCCGTGCCGAGGTGTTCCCGACCCACCCCATGAAGGCCGGGCAGCAGCGCGTACGGGAGTCGAACCCGTGTTTCCGGAATGAGAATCCGACGTCCTGACCACTGGACGAACGCGCCTGGTCGCCGAACTCGCGAAGAAGGAGCGGCTCATCACGCTCTCGCCCCTTCCCCGAACTCGCCGGCAGCATCCCAACCTGGATTCGAACCAGGGACCCCGGCATTCGTAGTGCCGTGCTCTGTCCGACTGAGCTACTGGGATATCCGAATTACCGCACACGCAAAAGAGCCGCCGACCGGTTACCCGATCGACGGCTCCCGTCGTGACCTATCCGCAGGTCACAAACGGGAGCGCCGATCGCGTTCGAGATGCCGGAATCGCGTCGCCGCACCGGTCCACTCTTCTCCGTGCTGATTCATGATCCCCTCCTCCCGCTCGCTGCGTCGGCACAACTATGAACGACTCCCGCACTATCGGCAAAGCATTTATTCAGCCTGTTCCGGCATCGGCCAACCGGGTGGCAGCCAGTTGATCGCGCACCACAGATCGGTGCGGTGCTGGGCCGAGGAGAGGTCGAGTCCGAGGGCGCGTTCGACGTGTGCCATGCGGTGTCGGACGCTGTTGCGGTGCACGCCGAGCGCGGCGGCGCTGCGGTCCCAGTTGCCGTGCTGCGCGAGCCACGCCCGTGCCGTCTCGACGAGTTCACCGGCGGACGGGGAGCGCTGGTCGGCGAGCGGCGCGAGGAGCCTGCACGCGAACCGCTGGGCGCTGGCCGGGTCGACGAGGGTGGCGATGCCGGTGCCCTCCTCCGCCCACGTGGACCGGCCGCTGGCGCGGGCCCGGCGCAGCAGCGCGGCGGCTTCCCGTTCCGCGGCGGGGAGTTCGGCCGCGGTCGCCGGTGCGCTGACCCCGACGACCAGGTCCGGGTCCGACACCGAGCCCGCCGCCACGACCGCGCGGAACCCCTCGGCCAGCACGTCCACCAGCGGCGTGCCCAGCATCTCCGCGAGCCGCTCGTAGCGGTCCTCCCCCGCGCCCGCGACGACCTGGAACGACGAGTCGCCGACCAGCCGCTCCAGCAGGTCGCCGGGGTCGCCGCCGAACACCAGCCGCGCCGCCAGCCGGGCGGCCGGGTCGGGGTCCTGGCGCAGCAGCGCGAGCAGCGCCAGCGCCACCGCGACCACGGCCCGGTCCGCGACCGAGAACGACCGGGACCGGCCGATCACCAGCACCGCGGGCCGTCGGCCGATCCGTTCGACCGGGGTCAGCACGACGTGGTCGCCGTCGACCTGGGTGGCCGCGCTGCGCGGCCCGCGCCCCGCGCCGACCCGGTCGGCCAGGTCGCGCAGGTCGTCGGTGGGCGGCGGGGCGCCGTCGGTGCGGGCGGGGACCTCGCCGTCGGCGTCGAGCAGCAGCGCCCAGCAGTCCAGCGCGTCCGCGAGCGCGGCGAGCGTGCCGTCCACCGGTCCCGGTCGGACGGCAGCCCTCGTCATGGCCCGCTGGCTGTCGGCGAGCAGCCGCAGCTCGGCGTTCTGCGCCTCGGCCAGCGCGGAGCCCACGGCCTGGCTCACGGCCAGGAACGGCGTCTCCGGCGGCACGGCGACCAGCGGCAGCCCGTGCGCGCGGCAGGCCTCGACCAGGTCGGCGGGCACGGCGTTGTGCACGGGCGTCACGCCGAACCCCAGGGCCGTGACGCCCCGGTCGACCAGTCCGACCACGTAGGCGTCGAGGTCGTCCGGGAGCGTGACACCGGCCGTGAGCAGCAGTTCCTGGCCGAGTAGGAACGGCACCGGGTCGACCAGTTCGCTCACGTGCGCCCAGCACACCGGCCGGTCGAGGTCGTCGGCGCCGACGAGGACGGTCAGTCCCAAGTCCGACTGGTCGACCAGCGCGGCGAGCGGGACGGTGCGCATGACCATGGCTTCCTCCGAAGTGCACAACGGACGGCTCCGCGTTGTGCGAATGGTCCACTTACCGCCTAAGCGTGCGCTTTCTATGGTCTGGAGCACAACGGTTCAAGGGGAGGACTGCGACGTGGTTCCGGCGCACGGCACGACGCGGCCCCCGCTGGGCCCGGCCGACTCCTCGGTGACGCCCCGGTACGCCGGGCCCGCCACGTTCGCCCGCCTGCCCCGCCTGGACCAGGTGCCGAGCGCGGACATCGCCGTGGTCGGCATCCCGTTCGACACCGGCGTCTCCTACCGGCCCGGCGCCCGCTTCGCGCCGACGGCCGTGCGCGAGGCCAGCCGCCTGCTGCGGCCCTACCACCCCGGCCTGGACGTGTCGCCGTTCGAGGCGTGCCAGGTGGCCGACGCGGGCGACATCGCCTGCACCCCCTTCGACATCGGCGCGGCCGTCGCCGAGATCGAACTCCAGGCGTCCGGGCTGATGGACACCGGCGCGAAGCTCGTCACGATCGGCGGCGACCACACCGTCGCGCTGCCGCTGCTGCGGGCCGTGGCCCGCAGGCACGGGCCGGTGGCGCTGCTGCACTTCGACGCGCACCTGGACACGTGGGACACCTACTTCGGCGCGCCGTACACGCACGGCACGCCGTTCCGCCGCGCGGTGGAGGAGGACCTGCTCGACACCGAGGCCCTCTCGCACGTCGGTACCCGCGGACCGCTGTACGGACGGGGCGATCTGGACGAGGATCGACGGCTCGGCTTCGGTGTCGTCACGTCGGCCGACGTGATGCGCCGGGGCGTGGACGAGGTCGCGCACGCGTTGCGCGAGCGCATCGGCGACCGGCCGCTGTACGTGTCGGTCGACATCGACGTGCTCGACCCCGCCCACGCCCCCGGTACCGGCACGCCGGAGGCCGGAGGTCTGACGAGCCGGGAACTGCTGGAGATCCTGCGCGGGCTGGCGGGGGCGAACCTGGTCGGCGCGGACGTCGTCGAGGTCGCGCCGGCCTACGACCACGCCGACATCACGTCGGTCGCGGCCGCGCACGTCGCCTACGACCTGGTGTCGCTGGTGGCGCTGAACGAGATGGGGAGGTCCCGGTGAGCGAACGCACCGGAGGGGACGTGCTGGCCGAGGCGCTGGTGGCCCTGGGAGCCCGCACGGTGTTCGGTCCGTTGGTGCTCGGGCCGTTCGACGCGATCGGGCGGTCGAAGCTGCGGTACGTGGACTGCCCCGACCCGGCGTTCACCGCCGACGGCCACGCCCGCGTCACGGGGGACGTGACGCCGCTGCTGGCGCCGGGGGTGGTCGGGGAGCTGAGCGGGTCGGCCGCCGTGCTCGCGATCGGCGTGCGGGAGGCGACGGTGCCGGTGAAGCACAGCGAGACCGTCGCGAACGCCGCCGGGATCGCGGAGGCGGTGGCGCGGGCTTGGGACGTGGCCGCGACCGCGCCGCGCGGGCCGGTGTGGGTGCGGGTGCCGGAGGAGGTGCTGCGCGGGCGGGCGTCGACGCCGTCGGTCGCGGCGATCGTGTCGTGCCCGGAGGCGGTCATCCCCGAGCCGCGGTCGGTCGAGTCGGTGGCCCGGCGGCTGGACGAGGCGCGGAACCCGGTGGTGGTCGCGGGCGGCGGCGTGGTGCGCGGGGACGCGCGGGCGGAACTGCTGGCGCTGGCGGAGAAGCTGGGCGCGCCGGTGGTGACGACGTTCGGCGGCAAGGGCGCGTTCCCGTGGGACCACGCGCTGTCCGCGCAGTCGTGGCTATCCGACGAGCACACCACCCGGTTCCTGGAGGAGGCCGACCTGCTGCTGGTGGTCGGGTCCGGGCTGGACTCGCCGCGCGACAACGTCGTCCGGGTGGACGCCGATCCGGAGAAGGTGGACGAACGGGGTGTGCACGGCGACGCGCGGTTCGTCCTGGCGGACCTGGCGGAGACCGTGAAGGCCAGGCCCGGAGGGTCCGGGGAGGCCGCGGTCCACGCCCTGCTCGACCTGGTGCGGCGCCCGGAACCCGAGTTGGACGCGATCCGGGCCGCGGTGCCCGACGACTCGCCGACCTTCTGGGACCGGACCGTGTTCGGGGACAGACCCTGGTCCGCGTGGGATCCGCGGGACTCCGCGATGTGCGGGACACCCGACGGCGTGGGCTACGCCCTGCCCGCCGCGCTGGGGGCGGCGGTGGCCCTGGGGGACCACGTGCCGGTGCTGGCGGTGTCCGGGGGTGACACGGCCCCCCTCGGGCTGAGGGAGCTCGCCACGGCCAGGCGGCACGACCTGCGGGTGACGTGGCTGGTGGTGGACGGCGAAGCGGACCTGCTCGGCCTCGCCCACGCGCTGGGCGTGCCCGCGACCGGCAGCACCCCCTCGACCGTGCGCGACGACCTGTCCGAGGCACTCGCCTGGCAGGGCCCCCACGTGGTGGTGCTGGGACTGCCCTGGGGCGTCGACCACTAGACCGTTCGAGTCGGGCGCGACCAGGCGTTACGCGGAAGCAACCTGGATGGACCACTATCAGGTGATGGGAGACCGCCGGCTGCGCATCGGGTGCGAGTTCACGTACGAGGCCGCCATCAGGACGCCCACGGTGTTCCAGGTGCAGGCGAACGACGAGCCTCGGGTGAAGGTGCTGTCCGAGGAGTGGAGGATCGAGCCGGAGGTCGGCTCGCACGGGTACCAGGACCTCTACGACAACCCGTGCCTGCGGGTCGTCCTGCCGCAGGGCATGTCGACGCTCACGTACGAGGCCGTCGCGGTCGTGCCGGACGCGGTCGAGGACTTCGACGAGGACGCGCCGGAGATCATGCCGGAGCAACTGCCCGACGACGTGCTGATCTACACGCTGCCCAGCCGGTACGTGCTGCCGGACATGCTGGCCGACCAGTCGTGGGCCGAGTTCGGCTCGATGCCCACCGGCTACCGGCGCGTGCAGGCCATCACCCAGCACGTCCACGACCACCTGACCTTCAGCTACGGCAGCAGCCTGCCCACGTCGACCGCCCTGGACGTCTACACGTCCGGCTACGGGGTGTGCCGCGACTTCACCCACCTGGCGATCTCGTTCTGCCGCGCGCTGAACATCCCGGCCCGCTACGTCTTCGGGTACCTGCCCGACCTCGACGTGACGCCCTCGCCGGACCCGATGGACTTCGCGGCCTGGATGGAGGTCTGGCTCGGCGACCGCTGGTGGACGTTCGACCCGCGCAACAACCGCCGCCTCAAGGGGCGCGTGGTCGTGGGGCGCGGACGTGACGCGTCCGACGTGGCGATGGCCACGACCTTCGGCGGCCCTACTCTCCACTCAATGGTGGTCCACGCCGAGGAGGCACAACCGTGACGCTGAGCCCCGAGTTGCTGTCCCGTCCGCTGCTGGACCACACCTCCGTGGACCTGGACAGCGCCGAGCGGGTCACCTACGTACTGGAGCAGAGCTTCCACTACGGCTACGACCAGCCGATCGACCAGCTCGACCACCGGCTCGTGGTCGTCCCGCTGGCCCGGCACGGGAACCAGCACCGCCGCGCGCACCGGCTGGACGTCGCGGGCGCGACCGTCCGCAAGCGGTCGCGGTTGGACGGCCACGGCAACACCGTGGTGCGCGTCCGGGCGGACCGCGTGGAGGAGGGCGTCCGGTTCGGCGTGGTCGCGCTGCTGGAACGCGTCCGCGCCGACGGTCCCGTGCGCCTGCCCGCGTCGGCGCTGCACGACCCGCGCCTGCTCCGCCCGACCCGGCTGACCACACCGGACGACCGGCTGCGCGACCTCGCGGCGGGCCTGCGCGACGGCACCCCGCTGGAGCGGGCCGAGCGGATCTGCGAGGTCGTGCACGACGCCATCCACTACGAGTACGGCGTCACGTCGGTCGAGACGACCGCCGCCGAGGCGCTGTCCGGCGGTCGCGGCGTCTGCCAGGACTCGGCGCACGTGATGATCACGTTGTGCCGCTTGGTGGGCGTACCCGCGCGGTACGTGTCCGGGCACCTGCTCGGCGAGGGCGGCACCCACGGCTGGATGGAGGTCGTCGTCCCGGACGGCTCCGACGGTTCGGGGGCGGTGGCGATCCCGTTCGACCCGTGCAACGGCAAGCGGGCGGGCGCGGACTACATCACCGTCGCGACCGGCCGGGACTACTCGGACGTGCCGCCGACGTCCGGCAGCTACAACGGCACCCCGAACAGCACCCTCACCACGAACCGCCGCGTGGGCGTGCTGAGCGCGGCGTGAACCAGCTCCGGACCGGTGCCCGCCTGGCGTTCGACGCGCTGGGCGGGGCCGTCCGGGTCGTGCAGGACGTGCACCGCGCCATCGCTTCCCGGAGCCTCGGCGCGGTCGGCGAACTCCAGAACACGTTGGCAGCACCCGTTTACGCCACGATCCGCGCCGGACTGGCTCTGGGCGGCGTGGTCGCCGAGACCGCGCTGCACGGCTCCACCCGACCGCTGCCGGTCGGCCTGACCGGCGTGCTCAACGGCGCGGTCGGCGACCGGCTCGCGACCGACTACCCCGCGCTGGCCACCCGCCTGCACGCCGTTCCCGCCGGACCGCTGGACGGTCACGTCGTCGTGTTCCTGCACGGGTTGGTGCACACCGAACTGCGCTGGGGCCACCGCGACGTCGCCGACGAGGTCGGCGCTTCGGCCCTGCACGTCCGCTACAACTCCGGTCTGGACGTCACCACCAACGGCCGCGACCTGGCCCTGCTGCTGGAAGAACTGGTCGCCGAACACCCCATCACCCGCCTGTCGCTCGTCGGCCACTCCATGGGCGGCCTGGTCGCCCGCGCCGCCGTGCACGAAGCCCTGGCCTCCGACCAGGCCTGGATCCCCTTGCTGCACGACGTGATCTGCCTGGGCAGCCCCCACCTCGGTTCACCCGTGGAACGCGGTGCCGCCCTGATGTCGTTGCTGCTGGGCGCTTTCCCGGAATCCGCGCCGCTGGGCGCACTGGCCGACCTCCGCAGCGCGGGCATCAAGGACCTCGCGCACGGCACACCGTTCACCGCCGCACCCCATGTGCGCCAACACTTCCTCGCCGCCACGGTCGCCGCGAACCCCGACGGCGTGACCGGCAGGCTCGTCGGCGACCTGCTCGTGTCCACCGCCAGCGCCACCGACACGTCCCAGGAAGCCGCCCGGCACGTCCTCGGCGGCCTGTCCCACGGAACCCTGCTGCACCACCCCGAGGTGCGCGCGAAACTGGTGGAGTTCTTGACCTCCAGTTAAGTCGAGCTCCTAGGTTCGGATGATCACCGAACCGAGGAGACGCCCGTGCACGCCATCCGCCAGCACACCTTCGGCCCCGCCGAGAACCTGGTCCTCGAAGAGGTCCCCGATCCCGTGCCCGGTCCGGGCCAGGTGCGGATCGCCGTGTCCGCGGCCGGGGTGCACGTGGTCGAGACGACCATCCGGGCCGGGGTCCAGCAGGGACCGTTCCCCTTGCCCGCCCTGCCGATGACACCTGGTCGCGAGGTGGCGGGCGTGGTCACGGCGCTCGGCCCGGACGTCGACCCGTCGTGGCTGGGCAGTCGGGTCGTGGCGTACATCGGGCCCGCGGGCGGCGGGTACGCGGAGTCGGCCGTGGCGAACGCGGCGGTGCTGCACGCCCTGCCGGACCACGTGTCCGACGACGTGGCGGTCGCGATGATCGGCACCGGACGCACCGCGATGGGCGTGCTCGAAGCCGCCGCGATCAGCTCGGACGACACGGTGCTGGTCCTCACGGCGGCTGGCGGCATCGGCGCGCTGGCCGTGCAGGAGGCTCACGCCGTCGGCGCACGGGTGGTGGGCGCGGCGGGCGGGGCGGCCAAGGTCGAACTGGTGCGGAGCCTGGGCGCGGACCTCGCCGTCGACTACCGCGAACCGGGCTGGGACAAGGGGATCGAGGGCGTCACGGTCGTGCTGGACGCCATGGGCGGCGCCGTGGGCCGGGCCGCGTTCGAGCTGCTCGTGCCCGGCGGCCGGGTGGTGCTGTTCGGCTGGGCGCTCGGCACCGAGCCGACCAAGTTCACCAGCGCCGACCTGCTCGCCCGCAGCGTGTCGGCGTCCGTCTCCCTCGGACCTCGGATCGCTCGCAGGCTGCGCGAGTTCGAGGAGAAGTCCTTGGCGGCGGCGGTGTCCGGCAGGCTCACGCCGGTGGTCAGCTCCACGTTCCCGCTCGCCGACGCCGCACGGGCCCACCGGGCGTTGGAGAACCGCGAGACCGTCGGCAAGGTCGTCCTCAAGCCGTGACGCCGGGGTACGGCGGCGGGGTCTTCGGCACGTCGCGCCCCGGCTTGAGGCCGTCGAGGAAGACCTCGCGCGCCTTGTCCGGGGGGAGGTCCAGCAGCTTGATGTAGACGATCGGCGCGAGCAGGCCGGGCAGTTCGCAGTCGCTCACCAGCACCGGGACCAGCTTGCGCAGCCGACCGACCGGATCCTGGAAGAACACCGAGTACCACTCGGAGGCCGGGAAGTCGCGGTCGAAGAGGTCCGGGCTCAGCACCAGGATCGTCCGGTCGGCCATGACTCCCAACTGGGTCTGGTGCACGATGTTCCCGCCGGGCCGCATGTCCCGCCCCTGGGTCAGCACCGAGTACCCCTCGCCCTCCAGGACGTGGGCCATCCACTCCGCCCACGGCTCGTCCGGCCCGCCGAAGCTGATGAAGAAGTCGAGTCGATCCGCCACGCCGCGACGCTACTACCCGATGCGGGACGGGCAAGGCAGGATTGCGGGGGTGTCCGCCGGTATCACGATCAGCTGGGTCGAGGCGGACCGCCCGTGGGCCACGTGGATCGCCTTCCAGGTCCGCGAACTCGGTTATTCGGTCCACCTGGAATACCGGGCGGGCAGCAACCGCGTCCACGAGTTCGACCGGATGCTGGAGGAGGGCTACCGCGTCTTCGCGGTGGTCAGCGACGCCAGCCTCGCCGACGAGGTGACGCGGAGCGAGTGGCTGCGCGCCGTGCACCGCGACCCGACCGGCGAGCGCGGGCTGGTCGCCCCGCTGCTGGTCCGCCCCGGCGACGCGGGCCCGCTGTCGCCGCTCACCCCCGTGCGGCTCTACGACT
>DATMCA010000922.1:0-3985 GCA_035559015.1 Umezawaea sp.
ATCCAGCACCACCTGCCGCGAGTTCTGCACCAACCGAAACCGAACGTGCGGATGCGCGTCCCGGAACCCGCGCACCAGTTCGGGCACCAGCGACCGCCCCAGCATGTGCAGGAACCCCAGCACCACCTGCCCCCGCTCCGGGTCCACCTCCTCCGCGGCGGCCCTCCAGCCGGCCTCCATCACCGCCATGGACCGCTCGGCGGCCTCGGCCAACAACCTCCCCGCACGGGTCAGCCGGACCCCTCGCCCGACCTTCTCCACCACCGGAGCCCCCAACTCCTCGCCGATCGCCGCCAACCACCGCGACACCGTCGGCTGCGGCAGCCCGACCACCTCGGCCACCCGAGTCACGTGCTCCTCCTGGGCCAGGGCCCGCAGCACGGCCAACCGGGGAGCCAACGCCATCTCATCCATCACCGTATGAATCCTGCCAGATTCCCGTATTGGACGTATGGTTTAGCGTCGAGGACGTGACACGCAGAAGGCGAATCACGATCGCCGTAACCGCCGCGGGCCTGGGCTCCTTCGCCCTCCTCTACGCACCTCAACCGGTGCTCCCGCAACTGGCGGCCGAGTTCCACCTCACCCCCGGCGGCGCCTCCCTGGCCGTCAGCGCCGCCACCGGCGCACTGGCCCTGGTCGTCATCCCGATCGCGGTGCTCTCCGAGCGCGTCGGCAGGCGGAGGGTCATCGTGGCCGCCGTGACGGCAGCGGCCCTGACCGCGCTCCTCCTCCCGTTCGCCCCCACCTTCTCCGCCCTGATCGCCCTGCGGGTCCTCCAGGGCGTCGCCGTCGCGGGCGTCCCGGCGGTGGCCATGGCCTACCTGGCCGACGAGGTGGGCCCGGCGGGCGTGGGAGCGGCCATCGGCGCACTCATCGCGGGCAACAGCGCGGGCGGCATGATCGGCAGGCTGATCGCCGGGATCGGCGTCGACTGGCTGGACTGGCGAGGCGCGCTGGGAGCCGTCGGCGTGCTGGGCGCGGTCTGCGCGGCGGTGGTCGCGGCCGCCCTGCCGCCGGACAGCCGGAAGCCCACCCGAGCACCCCGAGGCCTCCGGGCGGCGCTCCACGACCGCGTCCTGTTCTGCCTGTACGCCATCGCGGCACTGGCCGTGGGCGCCTTCATCTCCCTCTACAACGCGATCGGCTTCCGCCTGGCCGCGCCGCCGCTGGAACTCCCGGCCCGCCTGGCGGCCCTGGTCTTCCTCGCCTACGCCGCGGGCGGTGTCTGCTCCGCCGTCGCCGGACGCCTGGCCGACCGGCTGGGTCGAGGCCCGGTGGCGCTGGCCGCGCTGGGCACCGCCGCGGTCGGCGCGCTGCTCACGCTGCCCGATTCGCTGATCTCCGTCGCGGTGGGCCTGGCGCTGTTCACCGGCGGCTTCTTCGCCGCGCACTCCGTCGCGAGCGGCTGGGTCGGGGCGCGGGCGCCATCCAACGCGAAGGGCCAGGCGTCCGGTGTGTACCTGTTCGCCTTCTACGTCGGCAGCAGCGCGGGCGGCACGGCGGGCAGCGCCGCGTTCGGCGCGTGGGGCTGGGGAGGGCTGGTCGCCGTCGTCACCGGCTGGTTCGCGCTGGCCGGGGTCGCCGTGCTGGTCGCTCAGAAGTCCAGCGGAACGGTCACCGGCCCGTCGACCGGCCTGATCGACGTCGAGCCGACGATCGGCAGCTCCGCGCTGCCGCCGGTCAGTTCGAGGGTCGCGGACTTGGCGTCCGCGGGCACCTCGACGACCAGGGCCACCGGGAACACCCCGCCGTCGTAGCGGATGCCGACCTGGGGCGCCTCGGAGCCGTCCGGGAGCTTGACCTTGAACAGGTCCTTCGTCAGGTCGCCGCCGACGGTCGCCGGGAAGCCGTCGCCCTTGGCGCTGATCCGCAGCTCCAGCAGCGCCTTGTCCGGCGCGGACGCCGTGGCCACCTGGTAGTCGCCGTTGACCTTCACCGGGCGCTGGCGGCCGAGCCGCACGCCGAGCACCTTCAGCTCGCCTGCCTTGCCCCCGACCTCGATCTTCTGCTTGGCGTCGACGCCCTTGGCGGGGGTGGCGGCCCGGCGGAGCACGCTGGGGACCTCGGTGAGCGCCTTGCCCGAGGGCAGCTCGACGCGCTGCTCCAGCGACTTCGTGCCGATGGTGTTCAACGCCAGCGCCTCGCCGTCCTGCGAGCCGCTCGCCCCGGTGTAGACCACGAACACGGTGTCGTTCTCCGGCAGCCGGTCGGCGGGCAGCTGCTGCCGCCTGCCGGGCAGCTCCAGGGCCAGTTCCGACGGCTGCGGCGTGTAGCCCTGCCACGGCAGCTGGTCGAACGCCGGGTCGGTGGAGAGCAGCCGCTCGACCTTGAGCCGCAGCACCCGAAGCTGGAGGCCGGGCCCCGGCTTGAGGACGGTCTTGCCGTCGGGGAAGCTCTCCGGCGTCCCCCAGCCGGTCGCGGTCGCGCTGAGCAGGTCGTCGCGCACCCTCAGGTCGTTGGCGGCGCCCAGGCCGAGGTCCTCGTTGGACTTGCTCTTGTCGTCGGGCAGCACCGCCAGGAAGTCCGGGCCTGCCTCGGTGCTCGACGCCTCCTCCTTGTTCGGGTCGGTCTCGCGGCCGTCGGACCGCACGAGCGAGCCGACCGGGGAGCTGCGCGTGCCCTGCTCGGGGATCTGCGGCGGCTGGACCTCGAACCGCACGCCGCCGTTCTCCTGCTTGGACTCCTTGAGCGGCACGGGCACCCAGTCCGCCGAGGCCCCGGTGCCGGGGACCTGGACCGGCCCGCACCAGAGCCTGGTGTCGACCTCGGACTCGCCGTTGGTGCGGGCGAACCAGCAGTCGACCGGCTTGCTGCCGGTGCGGGCCACGAAGCCGAAGTTGAGCGTGAAGCTCAGCTCCTCCTCGGCCTGGGCCTGGAGGAGCTGGCCGTCCAGCACCGCCTTGCCGCCGATGGTCAGCTTCTCCGGCTCCGGCGCGCTCTGGGCGGGCGGGGTCGCGCAGCCCGCCGCGGCGATGGCCACGGCGACCAAGCCCAAGGAAACGCGTCCGAAACGCACTGCGGGTACCCCCGGTAGATGGGTGAAAGTCCTACTACCGGGTTAAAGGCGGTTACTGGCCGTAGACGTTGCACCTTTTCGACTGTGACTCACATCACTGTTTAGATACCTGCTGGTGAGAGGTCTAACTGTGAACAGCGCCTCGGTAGACCTCGACCGTCTGCTCGGCGACGGTCGCCCACGAGAACTCGTCCACGGCCCGCTGCCGCCCCGCCGCGCCGAACGCCGCCGCCCTCGCCGGGTCCGCGAGGACCTCGTTGATCGCGTCCGCCAACTCGGTCCGGTACTTCGACGTGTCCGACTCGTCGTAGTGCACGAGCAGGCCGGTCCTGCCGTGGTCCACGACCTCGGGGATGCCGCCGACGTCCGACGCGACGACCGCCGTGCCGCACGCCATGGCCTCCAGGTTCACGATCCCGAGCGGCTCGTACACCGAGGGGCACACGAACACCGCCGCGTGGCTGAGGATCTGCCGCACCTCGGCGGGCTGGAGCATCTGCTGGATCCAGAACACGCCCGAGCGGACGGCGGCCAGCTCGGCGACGGCCAGTCGGGTCTCCTCGGCGATCTCCGGGGTGTCCGGCGCGCCCGCGCACAGCACGATCTGCGCTTCCGGCGAGATGTGGTGGGCGGCCGCGACCAGGTGCCCAACGCCCTTCTGCCGGGTGATCCGGCCGACGAACGCCACGATCGGCCGCTCCGGGTCGATCCCGTGGTGCACCAGCGCGTCCGTCTCGGTCACCGGGTGGTACGCCTCGGTGTCGATGCCGTTGCGCACGACGTGCACCCGCGCCGGGTCGAGCGCCGGGTAGCAGGCCAGCACGTCCAGCCTCATCCCCTCGCTGACCGCGATGATCGCGTCCGCCGCCTCGTACGCCGTCTTCTCCACCCACGACGAGACGCGGTAGCCGCCGCCCAGCTGCTCGGCCTTCCACGGCCTGCGCGGCTCCAGCGAGTGCGCCGTCA
>DATMCA010000923.1:0-6390 GCA_035559015.1 Umezawaea sp.
CTGACCCGATGCTCGACGGGTTTCCTGGGAGCGGGCTGTGCGCCGCTTGTGAACGACGTGAAAGCGGAGGCCGCGTCCACGGGAACGTGGACGCGGCCTCCGGGTGACGTGCTACCGACCTGCCCTGTCGGTCCACATCAATCGAAGCGCGACGCAGAGGCCGACGAGCATCAGCACACCGCTCACGCCGAAAGCCGTCACGATCACCGCGGCGAGACCGCCGAACACGACGAGGACTCCGACGGCCTGCGGGGTGACGCGGCGGGGGACCCGCACCTCATCCCTCGGAGGCGGGACCGGCGCGGGCGTCGGCGTCGGCAGCAGGGCGACGGATCCGGGCGCCGCGACACCCCGGTCGTGCAGGGTGATGGTCTTGCGCACCGGCCGCTCGTGGTCGTCGTGTGAATCGTCGAGGTCGCTCGACAACGGTTCCCGATCGATCATGGACCAATGGTGCCCCACCCTCTTCGGGGAAATCCATCGGGGGACAGGGGCCTGTCGCCGAACGGTTGGCGGATCTCGGCAAGCGGCCGAATGCTATTGAGACCGAATAGTGCGGAATGGAATCGTTGCAGGTCAGGGGCTCACGCACGTGCAAAGTGCACGTGCATCGGTGTGTGCATCGGCAAGCATCGAACGGACGGGCAATTGCGGGTGCAACAATTGGCGGAATGTCGTTCGTCACAATTCCGTCAGACGGGTTTGGCGCCGATGACGACGGTCGCGTCCAGTTCCCCGGACGACATCACCCGCGGTTCCAGACCGGACCTGGCGAACACCTCGGCGGCGTGCGGGGCCTGCCGCTCGCTGGTCTCCACGAGCAGGTGCCCGCCGGGCGCGAGCCACTTCGGGGCGTCCGCGGCCACGCGCCGCTGGACGTCCAGGCCGTCGCCCCCGCCGTCGAGCGCGACCAGCGGCTCGTGCTCGCGGGCTTCCGGCGGCATGGTGCCGATGGCCCCGGTCGGCACGTACGGGGTGTTGGCCACGAGCACGTCGATCCGACCGCGCAGCCCCAGCGGCAGCGGCGCGTACAGGTCGCCCTCGTACACCTGGTCACCGGGGAGGTTGCGGCGGGCGCACCGGACCGCGGCGGGGTCGATGTCGGCGGACGACAGGTCGATGCCCTCGACCAGCGAGGCGAGCACCGCGCCGACCGCGCCCGAACCGCAGCACAGGTCCACGACGACGGAGCCGGACCGCGCGAGCGACACGGCCTGCCGCGCCAGGAACTCGGTGCGCCGCCGGGGCACGAAGACACCGGGGTCGACCAGGACGCGCAGACCGCAGAACTCCGCCCAGCCGAGCACGTGCTCCAGTGGGAGGCCTTCGACGCGGCGGCCGACCATCGCGGCGAGCTCGGCGGGCGACCCGGCCGCGTCGACGAGCAAGCGGGCCTCGTCCTCGGCGAACACGCAGCCGACGGCGCGCAGGCGGGCGATGATGGGGGAAAGCGGTGGAACCATGGGGAGACGTGCCTTTCGGGGGTGCCGAACGGGCGCTCTCCCGCGGCCTAGTGGACCGCGCGGTGGGTGAGCACCCGACCTGGACGAGCGATCACTGGGTCCCACCTCCTCGGTCGATGCCGCTGAAGGGGAAACGGTACCAGCGCTCGCCGTTCACACGACGATCGCGTGGACCGACGCCGGGGCGGGGTCGTCCGCGCGCTGGTAGGCGTCCCACGCCAGGGCGAGCCGCCCGACCGCGTCGGTGATCTCCGCGGGCGGTGAGGTGAACGGGATCCGCAGCCGGTCGGCGCTGCCGCCCGCGGCGTCCAGCGCGGAGCCCGGCAGCACGGCCACGCCGTGCCGCAGAGCCACCTGTGCGAACGCCGACGCGTCACCGGAGGGCAGCCGCACCCAGAGGCACTGGCCGCCGTCGGCGCGGCGGAAGTCCCACGACGGCAGGGATTCCGCGAGCGCGGCGCACAGCAGGTCGTGCCGCCGCCCCAGTTCCGCGCCGCGGCGCCGGATCACGTCGTCCAGCACCGGCAGCAGTTCGACGGCCGCGAGCTGCTCGAACGCGGGGCTGCCCAGGTCCTGGATCGCCTTGATCCTGGCGAGTTGCGCGATCTCGCCCTCGGACGCGCGGATCCAGCCGGTCCGCAGACCGCCCCACACGGACTTGCTGAACGAGCCGACGGTGATCGCCGGTCCGAACGCCGCCAGCCCCGGCGGGCACGACCCGTCGAACGACAGCCCGGCGAGGACCTCGTCGTCGATCAGCGGGACCCCGTGCGCCACCGCGACCTCCACCAGCCTGCGGCGGACCAGCGGGGACGTCGTGGCGCCGGTCGGGTTGTGGTTCGTCGGGTTCAGGTAGGCGAGCCGGGGCCGTTCGGCCAACGCGGCCGTCCACGCAACGACGTCGTCGCCGGGCACGGCCCTGAGCACCGCCGCGGCGTCGCGGAACAGCTCCAGCGCGCCGGGGTAGGTCGGCCCCTGCACCACCACCGTGTCGCCGGGGGCGACGAACAGCCGGGTGAGCAGCGCGAGCGCCTGCTGGCCGCCCGTGGTCACCAGGATCTGCTCCGGCGTGGTCGGGATCCCGCGCGAGGTGCAGCGCTCGGCCAGCGCGGACCGCAGCGCCGGGTGCCCTATCGGGTGGTAGCCGATGTCACCGTCGTCCGGGCCCGGCAGACGGGGCACCGCGCGCCTGAACGCCTCGGCCAGTTCCGCGGGCGGACCCTGCGGGGCGGTGCACGCCAACGAGATCACGCCCTCCACCGGTTCCAGGTAGTTGACGAACATCGGGTTGGCCAGCGGCAGCGCCCCCGGCCACGGACCGGCCAGCACGGCGGGCGCGACCCACGTGCCCCGGCCCTGGTGCCGTTCCAGCTTGCGCTCCTGGCGCAGCCGGTCGTACGCGGCGACGACCGTCGTGCGACCGACCGCGAGCCGGTCCGCCAGCACGCGGTCCGGCGGCAACGCGGCCCGCGGCGGCAGCTGGCCCGAGTCGATGAGCTGCCGCAGGCGTTCGGCGAGCAGCAGGTACAGCGGGCCGCGGCTGACCGACCAGCGGCCGAGCTGGGCGACCAGGCGGTCGACCGACCACGGGATTGGCTCCATCACCAAACCAATTTAGCCGGAATTGGCGCTGTCGAGCACCTCGGCGGATCTCGAAACTGGACGTCATGCGCCCCTCCACCCGTGCCGTCCACGTGCCAGTGCCGACGCTGCCGAACTCCCGCTCGATCAGCGTCCCGATCTACCAGGCCTCGAACTTCGCCTTCGACGACCCGGACGCGCTCGCGGAGGCGCTGGAGTCGCCGGACAGCGGGTTCGTCTACAGCCGGTACGGCAACCCGACGATCCGGGCGCTGGAGGACCACCTGGCGCGCCTGGAGGGCGGGGTGGCGGCGGTCTTCACGGCGTCCGGCATGGGCGCGATCAGCGCCGTGCTGCTAAGCACGCTGCGCTCGGGCGACCACGTGATCGCCCAGAGCTGCCTGTACGGCGGCACGTACGCGATGCTCAACGACCTCGCGGCGCGCTTCGGCATCGAGGTCACCTACGTCGCGGGCGACGACCCGGCGGAGGTCGAGGCGGCCCGGAGGCCGTCCACGCGGATGCTGTACCTGGAGACCATCGCGAACCCGGTGACCAAGGTCGTGGACCTGCCCGCGTTCCTGGCCGCCGGTCGCTCGGCGGGGCTGGTGACGGTGGTGGACAACACCTTCGCGACCCCGCTGCTGTGCAGGCCGATCGAGCACGGCGCGGACGTCGTGCTGCACTCGGCCACGAAGTACCTCGGCGGGCACTCCGACGTGACGGGCGGCGCGCTGGTGTTCGCCGACGACCGGCGCTACCGCGAGGTGTGGCACCACGCGATGGAGCTCGGCTCGGCGGCGGACCCGTTCGCGGCCTGGCTGACGATCCGCGGCATCCAGACCCTGCCGCTGCGGATGCGCCAGCACTGCGCGAACGCGGCCGTGCTGGCCGAACGCCTGGCCGCGCACCCGTCGGTCGAGTCGGTGCGCTGGCCGGGGCACCCGGACCACCCCGACCACGAGTTGGCGCGCGGGCACCTGTCCGACTTCGGCGGTGTGCTGGTCTTCGACCTCGCGGGCGGTCGGGAGGCGGGGTACGCGTTCACCAAGGGCGTTCGCCTGGCGAAGCTGGCCGCGTCGCTGGGCGGTGTGGAGACCACCCTGGTGCACCCGGCGAGTTCGACGCACCGCCAGCTCGACGCCGATGCCCTGCTCGCGGCGGGCATCGGCGAGGGCACGGTTCGGGTCTCGGTCGGCATCGAGGACGCCGAGGACGTGTGGGAGGACTTCGCCCAAGCCCTGCCGTTGTGAGGGCTAGCGGGCGACGTGGCCCAGCGCGTCCGCCAGGGACTCGCTGCGCGGGAGGAAGTCCTCCAGGTCGGAGAGGGTGAGCACCTTCGCCACCGCGGGTGACGGGACGAGGTGGGGCCGGTGGCCCTGGCCCTGTGCCGTGAGCAGGCACGCGAGACCCGCTGAGGCGAAGAACGTGACCCCGCTGAGGTCGATGACCAGTGAGTCGGCCCCGTCGGCGGCACGGGTGATGCGGAAATCCAGTTCAGGCGCGGTGTCGAGGTCGACCTCACCCACGACGGTCACCACCGTGGCTCCGGCGACCTGCCCCACTCGGACGGAGAAATCCCTTTCCGTAGCACTCTGCACAGTGGCCAGGGTAGCGAGCGAGACCGGTGAACGCATGCCCCGACCGGGTTGCGCAACCGGGTTCGCCAGGGGGTTTCAGTGCCTCTGACGTGCGAGGACTCACCCCGTGGGAAGTCATGGAGAAAGGGTTCCCCAGGTAGCGTTCCCCACACGATGACGCCTCAAACCGACCGGTGGCTCGCCGTCCGAGCGCACCTCACGCGACACCGCCACGCGCTCGCCGTCCGGGCCGCCGGCGAGTACCCGGACACCCCGACCGTGGCGGGCACACCGCTGCTCACCGACCCGCGGTGGATGCCGCCGGGCCCGGTGCCGCTCGACGGCATCACCCTGCGGCACCACCCGGACCGCGTGTTCGACGGCGTGGACGGCACGGAGCACGCGGTGCTGCCGCCGGGCTCGGTGACGTACTCGGCCGCCATGGCGGCGCACGCGTCACCCTCCGTGTTCACCAACCGGTCCACCTACCGGCTGCTCGCGGCCGACCTCGCGGAGCCGTCGCTGGACTTCGGCGCGGGCCACTACTTCGACGGGATCGACGTGGGCGAGGCGAGCGCCCACGAGTACGCGGCCCACGACCTCGGCCTGTCGGACGCGCTGCCGCTGCGCGAGGCCGTCGGCGACCCGTGCGACCCGGCGCGCCGCCCGGTGAACGTCGCCATCAGCACGCTCACGCTGCGGTTCGACCGCGCGACCGGTGAGGCGGTGTTCTTCCTGCACTGGCGTGATCCGGGGAAGGTCGGCCACGCGGGCGGGCTCTACCAGGTGCTGCCGGTCGGCGTGTTCCAGGCGGCGGGCGACGAGCCGTGGAACACCGCGAACGACTTCTCGCTGTGGCGGTGCGTGGTCCGCGAGTTCGCCGAGGAACTGCTGGGCTCCTCCGAGGACCACGGCGCGGACCTGGCGCCGATCGACTACGCGGCCTGGCCGTTCGCGGCCCGGCTGACCGCCGAACTGGGCGACCGGGTGCGGGTGTCGTACCTCGGCATGGGCGTCGACCCGCTCACGTTCGCCACCGACCTGCTCACCGTCGCGGTGATCGACGCGCCGCTGTTCGACGAGCTGTTCGCGGACCTGGTGGCGCACAACGACGAGGGCCGGGTGCTGGAGGCGCTGCCGTTCACCGCGGCGACCGTGCACCGGTTCGTCCACGACGAGCCCACCCAGGCCGCCGGGGCCGCGCTGCTCGCACTGGCCTGGCGACACCGGGGAACGCTCCTCGCCTAACGTCGGCGGCATGTCGGACTCCACGATGACCGCGTGGCGGCAGTGGCGCGAAAGCCCCTGGGGGCGCCTGCGCTACACGCTCGCCGAAGCCAACCTCACCCGCCACCTCGGTCCGGGACCGCTGCGGGTGCTGGACCTCGCGGGCGGTGACGGCGGCGACGCCGTCCCGCTCGCCCTCCGCGGCCACGACGTGACGATCGTCGACCGGTCCGCGGAGATGCTCGCGAGCGCGAAGGAGAACGCCGAGGCGGCGGGCGTGTCGGTGGCGCTGGTCGAGGCCGACGCCGACGACCACGGCCTGGACGGGTTCGACGTGGTGCTGTGCCACAACCTCATCCAGTACGTGGACGACGTGACCGCGTGCCTCGCCTCCGCGTTGAGACCGCTGCGCTCCGGCGGGCTGCTGTCGGTGATGGCCGTCAACAAGCATTCGGCGCCGTTGGTCGCCGCGATCCGGGAAACCGATCCGGTGGCCGCGCTGGCGGCGCTGGAAACCGACCAGGCGCGCACGGTCACGT
>DATMCA010000924.1:0-7336 GCA_035559015.1 Umezawaea sp.
CCTTGGCCAGCGCGACGACCTGCTCCAGCACGGAGGCGATCTCCGCCGAACGGGTCCGGTACCGGTCGCCCGCGGCGCCGCTCCACTGGGCTGTTTCGGTCGCGGTCGAGCGGGTCAGCCGCTCCCGGACCTGGTCGGCCCTGGTCGACACCTGCTGCCACGTGTCGGCGAACGACCCGACCACCGAGGCCTTGCCCGCCATCCGGTCGCACACGTCCTGGAGCGGCTGGACGTAGCCGGCGAGGAAGCCGAACCCGGCGGAGGACAGCGCGTCGATCGGTTTCACGGTGGCGTCCAACGCCGTCATGCTCCCGCCGCCGAGACCGCCCGCGACCCAACCGCCACCGGTGATGGTGCCCGCCAACGTCGCCACCTGCTCGCCGCTCATGCCAGTGACTCCGGTGCGACCGGGCCGAGCCCTTCGCTGATCGACTGGAACCGGGCCGCTTCGCCGGCCTCCTGGTCCAGGTAGGCGGTGGCCGTGTCGCTCATGGCCGTGCCCGCGGACTCCAGCGCGTCCACGTCGGCGCGCAGCGCTTCCCGACCGGCCCTGGCCAACGCCGCCATCGCGGTGACGAACGGTTGGCCGATCTGCCCGAGGGCGTCGGGGGTGAGGTCGACGCCGTCAGCGGCGTCGGCCGCCTCACCCAGCTCGGTCGCCAGGTCGCGCAGGGTGCGTGCGTGTCCGGACAGTGCGTCGGTGACGACCTCGTAGGACTGGCTCATCGGGGCTCCCCTCTCAACGGATGCCACCCGCCGGTTCCCGCTCCCGTGCCCGACGTCCGGTCCCCACCTCGGCCCGTGTCGTCATCCGAGCGTGGCGCAACCCCCTGTCGCGGACAAGGTCCGTTCAGACGATGCCCAGGCACCGCACGAGCACCGCGGCGGGAGGCGCGAACTTCTGCGCCGACCCTGCTCCGGCTCGTCCGGGTGATCGGTGTACGAATTCGACGCCGTATTGTTCGAAGCCATTTTGTGATCCCAGTCACATCTATTCCACGTCGGCTATGTCGAGAATTTTCCATTCCCGCCAACAATTCGACGAAAAACGCCAAAAGCCCCCGAACACCTGGTTCGGGGGCTTTCGCGCGGGTGTTCTAGCGGGGGATCTCGATGCCGGGAACGGCCACCGCTCCACCGGTCGGGGCGAGGGAGCCCGCGATGCCGTTGAAGGCGATATCGACCTTGGTGGCCGCCTTGCCGACGGGCTGGTCGAGCTCGACGGTGCCGGTGATGCTGGAGCCCTTGGCGACGCTGACGGGCCACTTGCTGGTGGCCAGCGAGGCGCCGTACTCCCGCTTCGTGTCGTCGACGGCCTTGAACGGGCCGAGGGGGAGGTCCATCTTGGCGGTGCTGGCGTTGACCGCCGTGATGTACAGCTTGACCCGTCCGCCCTGGTTCTCGACCTTCGTGACCTCGACGGTCAGCAGTCCGCGGGACTGCTTGAACGAGCCGGTGACCACCTTCGTCTCAGCGCTGGGCGAGGTGGGCGTCTCCGAGGACTCCGCCGTGGTGGTGCCGAGGGCGCCGTTGAGGCCACCCTGGCCGCTGGGCGACTCACTGGAGGTCGTGGGGGCCGACTGGCCCTTGTCTTCCCGCAGGTTGACGCTCAGCGCGCCGACACCGACGGTGCCCGCCGTGACTGCCTGGATGACACCCAGGAGCACCAGCACTCCGAGCATCACCAGGCTGATCTTGAGGACCGTGTTGGTCTTCCTGAGGTGTTGGATCTCGTCGTCCATGACGTCCTTCGTCCGGGCGCGCGCCGTACTAACGTGAATGTCTTGTCTGTGTTGAACCGAGTCAGTCTTGACATGAACAACGGTCGACGTCAATGCGAACCGGCAATTCGTTCACACTATTCGACGCTGTGTGATCGAATCTGAACGGAACGTCGTAGACCGCTCGGTCCTACACCCGTCCGGCGGAACATCCGGTGAACGGCGCGGGGCTGACCACGCGGCGGGGGCGGGCGGGGGTTAGGGTCGCGCGGTGTCTGATGACGTAGCTGAATTCCACGCCCCGCAGTTGCTCTCCACCCAGATCGTCGACTCCGCGGCCGAGGCCGTAGAGGCGGTGCTCGCGGCCGACACGCTCGATCTCGGCGTGCGCGTCTACAACCGCCTCGTGCCCGACGACGACTCCGACGACACGCTGGTCGAGGAGTGGGTCATCGAGATCTACACCAACGCCCCGGCCGTCGACCCCGATGACGACGAGGACGACGAAGCCCCCGCCGAAGACTGAGCAACCGGACGAACCGATGGGCCCGTGCGAACAGCACGGGCCCATCGGTGTCTCAGACCTTGAGCACGACCTTGCCGCGCACGTGACCGCCTTCGAGCAGCCGGTGGGCGTCCACGGCCTGGGCGAGCGGGAACACCTGCTGCACCTCGACGCGCAGCGCGCCCGCCTCCACCTGCGCGGCCAGCCACTCCAGGTCGGCGGCCACCGGTTTGACGAACGTCCACCGCCCGCCGAGCCCGATCACGTTGCGGTCCACAATGGACGCGATGCGGGCGGTGTCCCGCACCAGCGCGGGGGAATCACCGAGCGCGGGCCCTCCGACGCAGTCGAACGAGACGTCGACCTTGCCGTCACCTCCGACCAGCTCGGCGACGTTGTCGACCAGCGCGTCGCCGTACGCGACGGGCTCCGCGCCCAGCGAACGCAAGAAGTCGTGGTTGCGCGGCGACGCCGTGCCGATCACCCGCGCCGCGCCCAACACCTTCGCGACCTGCAAGGCGAGGTGGCCGACACCGCCCGCGGCGCCGTGCACGAGCACCGTGTCACCGGCCCCCACACCGACGGCCCGCATCAGCTGCAAAGCGGTCAACCCGCACAGCGCGAGCCCGGCGGCCTCCTCGAACCCGAGCGACGCGGGCTTGTGCGCCAGGCCGCGTTCGGTGGCCGCGACCCGTTCGGCGTACGTCCCGTGCTGCACGTGGTCCTGGCGCTGGTAGCCGAACACCTCGTCACCCGGCGCGAAACCCGTGACGGCCGGGCCCGCGGCGACGACCACACCGGACACGTCCCAGCCGGGGACCAGCGGGAAGTGGTGCGGGAACTGGGTTTCCAGCCTCCCCGCGCGCACCTTGGCGTCGGCCGGGTTGACGCCCGCCGCTCTCACCTCGACCAGCACCTGGTCCGGCCCTACCAGCGGCTCGGGCAGTTCCCGCAACGTCATGACCTCGGCGTCGCCGAACGCGTCGTACGCGATCGCTTTCACAGCAGCCCCCACTCCGGTTCCGGCAGTGATCGACTCCAGTGTCTAGGAGTCGTAGAAGACGCGCTCGATGACGGCCCGCGCCCGTCTCGTGGTGCGCCGGTACTCGTCCAGGAACTCCCCCGGATCCGTGCCCGGCGGGTGCCCCATGACGGCCGCCACGGCGGTCAGGTCCCGGCCGGTGGTCGGCAGCTGGTCACCCGGCTTGCCCTTGACCAGCATCACCGCGTTGCGCGCCCGCGTCGCCATCAGCCAGGCGAGCTTCAGCTCGTCGGCGTCACCAGGGTCGAGCAGGCCCGCCTCGGTGGCCGCCCTGATCCCCCGGATGGTCGACGGCGTGCGCAGCGACGGGACGACGTGCGCGTGCTGGAGCTGGAGCAGCTGGATCGTCCACTCGACGTCCGCGAGCCCACCGCGGCCGAGTTTGGTGTGCGTGCTGGGATCGGCGCCGCGCGGCAGCCGCTCGGCGTCGACGCGGGCCTTGATCCGCCGGATCTCGCGCACGGCCTTCGCGTCCAGCCCGCCCTCGGGGTAGCGGATCGGGTTGATCATCTCGGTGAACCGCTCGCCCAGGCCCGCGTCGCCCGCGATGGGCCGCGCCCGCAGCAGCGCCTGCGCCTCCCACACCTCGGCCCACTGCCGGTAGTACGCGCGGTAGGACTCGAACGTCCGCACCAGCGGCCCCTGCCTGCCCTCGGGCCGCAGGTCTGCGTCCACCTGGAGCGCCGGGTCCTGACTCGGCGAGCCGAGCAGCCGCCGCACGGTCTCGGCGAGGGAACTGGCGTACTTCAACGCCTCCCCGTCCGTCGAGCCCTCCACCGGTTCGCACACGAACAGCACGTCCGCGTCCGAGCCGTAGCCCAGTTCACGGCCGCCGAGCCTGCCCATGCCGATCACCGCGACCCGCGCGGGCCGTGCGTCACCGGAAGCGCGCACGGCGGCGTCCAACGCGGCCTGCAAGACCGCGACCCACACCTCGGACAGCGAGACGCACACCGTTCGCAAACTCGCCAGTCCCAACAGGTCCGCGCTCGCGATGCGCAGCAACTCCTGACGCCGCAACGACCTCGCGGCCGCGACGGCCCGTTCCAGCGCGTTGTGCCGGGACACCGCGCTGCGCAACGGGTTCCCGACCTTCATCGGGTCACGCCCGACCAGCGCCTCGGTGTCCGCCAGCATCGGCAGCACCTCGGGAGCCCGCACCAGCAGGTCCGGCACCAGTTTCGACGTCCCGAGCAGCGCCGCCAGCCGTTGCACGACCGCGCCCTCGTCGCGCAGGAGCCTGAGGTACCAAGGGGTTTCGGCCAGCGCCTCGGACACCTTGCGGTACGCCAGCAGCCCGCCGTCCGGGTCGGGCGTGGTGGCGAACAGGTCCAGCAGCAGCGGCAGCAGCGCGCCCTGGATCCGGGACCGGCGGGACATCCCGGCCGTCAACGCCTGGATGTGCCGCAGCGCCCCGTCCGGCGCGGCGTACCCCAGCGCGGCCAACCGGGCGACCGCTTCCTTCGTGGTCAGCCGCAACGCCTCGGTCGGCACGTTCGCGACGGCCTCCAGCAGCGGCCGGTAGAACAACTTCTCGTGCAGCCGCCGCACCTGGTTGCCGTGCCTGCGGAACTCCGCGAGCAGCACCTGACTCTCCGACAGCCGCCCCTCGGCCGACAGACCCGTCGCGCGGGCGAGCCAGCGCAGCCCGGCCGTGTCGTCGTCGGCCGGGAACAGGTGCGTGCGCAGCATCTTCTGGAGCTGGAGCCGGTGCTCCAACGTCCGCAGGAACCGGTAGGAGCGGCCGAAGTCCACCGCGTCCTCACGACCGATGTACCCGCCCTTGCCCAGCACCGCCAACGCCTGCGTGGTCGCCGTGATGCGCAACGCCTCGTCGCCCCGACCGTGCACGAGTTGCAGCAGCTGCACCGCGAACTCCACGTCCCGCAGCCCGCCACGGCCGAGCTTCAGCTCCCGCCGCACCAGCTCGCTCGGCACGTGCTCCTCGACGCGGCGGCGCATCGCCTGCACGTCCGGCACGAAGTTGTCCCGGTCCGCCGCCGTCCACACCAGCGGCCGCACGACCTCCAGGTACTGCTGCCCCAGCTCCTCGTCACCGGCGACCGGGCGGGCCTTGAGCAGCGCCTGGAACTCCCACGTCCGCGCCCACCGCTTGTAGTACGACGCGTGCCCGTCGAGAGTCCTGACCAGCGCGCCCGCCTTGCCCTCCGGCCGCAGCGCAGCGTCGACCTCGAAGCACGCCTGGCCCGCGATCTGCATCATCGTGCTGGCCACGCGGGTCGCGGCGCCGAGGTCGCCCTCGCCGACGAACACCACGTCGACGTCGCTGACGTAGTTCAGCTCGCGGGCACCGCACTTGCCCATCGCGATCACCGACAGCCTGCACTCGTCGGAGCGGTGGGTCTGGGCGACCGCCACGGTCAGCGCGGCCCGCAACGCGGCGACGGCGAGGTCGGAGATCTGGCTGGCGACGTCGTCGTAGCCGACGAACGGCAGGTCCGGGTCGACCACGTGCGCCAGGTCGTCGGCCGCGACCAGGCACAGCAGCGCCCGGTACTCCTGCCGGAGCGTGCGGATCGCCTCCTGGTCGCGCAGTTCGGCGACGGCGTCGACCAGCGTCGGCGTGAACCGCTCGACGTCGGCGGTCTCGGTGCCCGCGAGCAGCCGCCACCGTCCGGAGTCGGCGACGAGGAAGTCCGACAGCGCGGTGGACGAGCCGAGGACGGCGAGCAGCCGGGCCCGGAGCACCGGATCCGCTCGAAGCGCGCCGGTCAGCTCGGACCAGCCGTCGCCGAGGGCTTCGCGGACGCGGTCGACACCGCGCAGCGCGAGGTCCGGGTCGGGGCTGCGGGACAGCGCCAACAGCACGGGTTCGGCGCCTTCGGCCGGACGACCGTCCGACCACCAGCCCGTCGCCCTGAGGTGTTCTTCGCTGCGCGGCCCGGTCAGCCCGAACCTGGCGGGTGAAGCGGACGTGCGGGACGGATCGCTCATCGGTGTCCACGGTAGTCCGGGTCACCGGAGGACGAGTGGTCAGCCGGCAACGATCAGGTAGAGCCCGAACAGCACCACGGCCGCGCAGGCCGCGAAGCTGACGCCCGCGGTGATCGCGCCGGTCACGCCGCTCCCGCCGCCTTCTCGGGCGTCTTCCCGCGCGGACAGCCCGCGCAGACCGACCGAGAACAGCACGACGAGCCCGAGCACGACGCCGATGCTGACCGCGAAGACCGATCCCAGTGCCATCCAGTCGACCTTCACGCCGCCACGTCCAGCTTGTGCGTCTCCGACTGGGCCGCGATCTCGTCCACGACGTGCTCCGGCCGCACCGGCTCCCGCCGCGACAGCAGCCAGATGACCGCCGCCATGGTGAGCCCGAGCACGGCCACCAGCACCACGCCGTACGTGCCCTGACCTGCGAGCAGGCCCGCGAGCGCTCCGACGATGCCCGCGGCGGGCAGCGTGAACAGCCACGCCATCGCCATCCGGCCCGCGACGCCCCACCGCACGCCGTCCCGCCGGCGGCCGAGACCGGAGCCCATGATGCCGCCGGACGCCACGTGCGTCGTGGACAGCGCGAACCCGAGGTGCGACGACGCCATGATCACGGTCGCCGCGCTCGTCTGCGCCGCGAAGCCCTGCGGGGCCTCGATCGTGGTCAAGCCCTTGCCCAGGGTCTGGGTGATGCGCCAGCCGCCGAGGTACGTGCCCAGCGCGATGGCGACGCCGGCGCTGAGGATCACCCACGTCGGCGGACCCGCGCCGGGCGACAGCGTCCCGGAGGTGATCAGCGTCAGGGTGATGATGCCCATCGTCTTCTGGGCGTCGTTCGTGCCGTGCGCGACGGACATCAGCGCCGCCGAGGCGACCTGGCCGACCTTGAAGCCCCGGTCCGCCACGGACTGACGGGTTCTCCGGCTGAGCCGGTACGTCAGGAACGTCGCCAGCAGCGCCACGACCCCCGCGACCAGCGGCGCCGCGATCGCGGGCACCAGCACCTTGTCCACGACCTTCGTGAAGTGCACGGCGTCCGCGCCCGCCGAGACCCAGGTCGCCCCGATCAGACCGCCGAACAGCGCGTGCGACGAACTCGACGGCAGACCGACGTAC
>DATMCA010000925.1:0-6220 GCA_035559015.1 Umezawaea sp.
CCGCCGCGCGAGTCCGGGACGACGCGCAGCCGGCCGTCGAACAGTTCGTGCGCGTGGCCTCGTCGCTGCTGGCCTCCGCGGCCGGGGACTGGGCCTCTGCGGCCGAGGGAGCGCGCATGACCGCCCTCCTGGAGAGACTGCGCGCCACCACCTTCGACACGGCAACACCGACATGGGGATCTTCGACACGCCAGACCACTGCGTCGAGCGAATCACACAGATGGAACGCGAGTTCGCCCCAGGCCGGATGATCTGCTGGTTCAACTTCTTCGGCGCGATCCCCCACCAGCGCGTGCTGGACAGTATGGAGTTGTTCTCGGCGAAGGTTCTCCCGGACGTGTAGGTGTTGAACGACGCTCTGGTTGAGGACGTGGCGGCGGGATCGCGACACCGACCGCGATGATGATCACAGAGGCCGCTGGTGAGTGGTCTGTGGGTGGTGTGCGACGACAACGTGATCACGTTCTGGACGCGCAACGGCCCTCCCTGCTCATTGGCCGGATGGGAGGGCCGTTCCTTGGTGCTGTGGGAGGCACCCGTGGTCATGGTAGGGAGCGACTCGGCCGAGGTCGAACAGCGGCTGGGCGCCGGTGAGCTGGTGTGCCCATGCGGGGGTGTGCTTTCCCGGTGGGGTCACGCGCGGCCGCGGACGGTGCGTGGGGTCGGCCTGCTGCGTCCGCGGCGGGCCAGGTGCGTGGCGTGCCGGGTGACGCATGTGCTGTTGGCGGTCTCGTGCCTGGTCCGCCGCGCCGACGTCGTCGAGGTGATCGGTGCCGCGTTGCGGGCCAAGGCCCGGGGGCAGGGGCATCGGCCGATTGCGGCGCGGCTGGGACGGCCGGCGTCGACGGTGCGCGGCTGGCTGCGCGCCTTTGCCGGGAACGCCGAGGCGGTGCGGGCGCTGTGCACCGGGCTGCTGGTCGAGCTGGACTGCCTCACCGCGCCGTTGGAGCCGGCCGGGTCGGTGTTCGCCGACGCGGTGGAGGTGATCGGTGCGTGCGCGGCGGCGGCCCGTCGCCGGTTGGGGGTGATCGGCGCGGTGTCGGCGTGGCAGCAGGCCTCGGCGCTGACCGGCGGGCGACTGCTCGCCCCGGCCGGCCCGGCCGAGTGGATCAACACGAGCCGGCTCTTGGGCGCGGCTGGTTGATCAACAAGTCTCGCGACTCGTGTCCGTTCCCCACAGCGAGCGCGAGGAGGTGCCCATGGCCGTCGGCCATGACAAGCAAGAGCAGGTCCGGGCCGAACGGGCCCGCGCGGTCGGGTTGTTCCGGTACTCGCTGATCCGCGAGGCCGCCGACCCGAAGCTGTCCACCAAGCAGCGCGGCCGGCTTGTCCGTGACCTCGCCGCGCGTGAGCATGTGGGCCCGTTCGGGCAGCCGGTGCGCGTCGCGCGGGCAACGATCGACCGGTGGATCCGCGACTGGCGCCGTGGCGGGTTCGACGCGCTGGTGCCCAACCCGCGCCGGGTGTCCCCGCGCACCCCGGCCGATGTGCTCGACCTCGCGGTCGCGTTGAAGAAGGAGGTGCCCGCCCGCACCGCGGTGCAGGTCGCGGCGATCCTGCGCGCGCACTGCGGGTGGGCGCCGGACGAACGCACCCTGCAACGACACTTCGTGCGCCGGGAACTCAACACCCGCCCCGACGGCATGCCACCCAAGGCGTTCGGCCGGTTCGAGGCCGACGCGCCGAACCAGCGGTGGACCGGCGACGCGCTGCACGGCCCGACGGTCAACGGCCGCAAGGCGATCCTGTTCGCCTTTATCGACGATCATTCCCGGCTGCTGCCCGGATATCGGTGGGCCCGCCGCGAGGACACCGTCCGACTCGAGGCGGCGCTGCGCACCGGCCTGGCCGCGCGTGGCATCCCGGCCTCGCTCTACCTGGACAACGGGTCGGCGATGGTCGACCGGCAGCTGCTGCGCGCCTGCGCATCACTGGGGATCAGATTGATCCACTCCAAGCCCGGGCAGCCTCTCTTAACCGGCTAATCGTGAGGCGCCTGAAATCGGACAAACCGGCCTCGATTAGCCGGTTAAGAGGGGTTATCCGGGGCCGAAGGCCGAACTAATGTTCCATTAGCCGGATAACCCGCAGGCCGAGGCAAGATCGAACGCTTCTTCAGGTCCGTGCGCGAGCAGTTCCTCGTCGAGATCGGCTCCGGCCGCGAACTGGATGACCTGGGCCAGCTCAACACCCTGTTCACCGCCTGGGTGGAGACGGTCTATCACCGCCGCGTGCACTCCGAGACCGGGCAGACGCCGATCCAACGCTGGTCGATATGCGCGCCGGTGATGCCGTCCGTGGCCCAGCTACGCGAGGCGTTCCTGTGGTCCGAGCACCGCACCGTCACCAAGACCGCCACGGTGAACCTGCACGGCAACCACTACGAGGTCGACACCGCACTCGTCGGGCGGCGGGTGGAGTTGGTGTTCGACCCCTTCGACCTCACCGGCATCCAGGTCCGCTGGCAGGGCCGGGCGATGGGCGCCGCGATCCCGCACAAGATCGGCCGGCACGTGCACCACAAGGCCCGCCCCGACGAGAGCACCCCGCCCCCGGCACCAACCGGGATCGACTACCTGCGTCTGGTCGAGGCCCAGCACACCGCCGAACTGGCCCAACGGGTCCGCTACCGCGACCTGCCCGACGGGCACGTCCCGGGCCAGTTGATCCTGCCCGGCACCGGCACCGGCAGCGACGGGGAGGCGTCGGTGTGATCGACAAGCTGCAGTCCCACTACGGGTTCACCAAGACACCGTTCGGCAGGGCGCTCGCCCCGCAGATGCTGCACCGGCACGGCGCACACGCCGAAGCCGTCGCCCGCATCGGCTGGTGCGTCACCGAACGCGCCCTCGGCGTGATCACCGGCGAGGTCGGTGCCGGCAAAACCGTCGCCGTCCGCGCCGCCCTCGCCGAGCTGGACCAGGCCCGCAGCACGATCATCTACCTCGGCAACCCCGCCGTCGGCGCCCGTGGCCTCTACCACGGCATCGTCACCGCACTCGGCGCCGTCCCGCGCTTCCACAAGGCCGCGCTCATCCCGCAAACCACCGATCTGCTCGCCGCCGAGGAACACGAACGCGGCAGGCACGTCACGATCGTGATCGACGAAGCACACCTCCTCGCCGCCGACCAACTCGAAGAGCTGCGTCTGCTGACGAACGCCGAGCTCGACTCACACAGCCCGTTCGCCGCGCTGCTGGTCGGTCAGCCGACCCTGCGGCGGCGAATCAAGCTGGGCACCTTCGCCGCGCTCGACCAACGCATCGCGCTGCGCTACGCCATGACCGGCATGACCGACGTGGAGACCAAGAGCTACCTGGCGCATCACCTCAAGCTGGCCGGCCGCGCCGACACACTGTTCAGCGACGACGCGATCACTCTGATCCACCAGGTCTCCCGCGGCCTGCCCCGGGCGGTGAACAACCTGGCGATCCAGGCCCTCGTCGCCGCCTTCGCATCCAACAAAGCGATCGTCGACGAATCCAGCGCCCGAGCCGCCGTCACCGAGGTCACGACAGAGTGACCACCACCACGACACCATGAACACCACGCCCCGCCGGCATTGCCGGCGGGGCTGCTTCATACCCCAAACAGATCATCACGTTGAACGACGCGGTCGTCCTCATCCGGCGCGTCGCTCAACACGCGGCCACCGCCTGGGCAGATGCGTCGCCGCCCGGGACGCCCACCGCCGCCGCAGATCCCTACGCGGCCAGCCCAGGAGGTCAACCGTGACCATCATCGACGCACGTCCCGCCGAGGATATCGACGAAGCCCGTTTGCCCGGAGCCGTCGACGAGGTCCGTGGGGCCGGACGCAGGGACGACGCCCCCGAAGAGTCGGCAACCGACCAGCCGGCCGCGGCGACCGAACCCGCAGACGAGGACCGGGCGCTTCCCGTCGAGGCCGACCTCGCCGGGGAAACCGCGGTCGCGCTCACCCAGGCGTCCAGCACCGACGCCGAGCCCGGCGACGCACCCGCGGTGGCCGAGGCGGCGGAGGCTGTACCGGCAACCAACCGCGGTGACGACACCGGCGATGACACCGGCGGCGACCCGGCCGGTGTCGAGCTCACCGCCGACGACCCGGACCGGATCCTGCACGTCGACCCCGCCGAGATGACCTGCGTGTGCCCCTCCGCGCCTCCGTCGCCTCCGGGTGCGGCGTGCCGGCCGGCGCTGTCGGGGTCACCGGTCCGGTCGAGCTTGGTTACGTCGCTCTCCTGTCGTCGGCCGCCGACGTTGTCGGCGCTGGGGGAGCCTCTCGAGGTGCCCGTGAACGGCCGGAACCGTACGGCCACGCGGAGTGCCTCCCGACACCGCCCCGACGCCACACCGACGGCGCCGCCGACCCGGTCGGGGGAATTCGATCGTCCGTCCGGGTGGTGGTGGGCACTGGTGGGCACCGCGCGCGTCGTGGCGTCCCCCCGCGACGCCCGTGAGCTGGCACGATCCCGCGTCGATCAAGCTGGCCGGCCGCGCGGCGATCGGCCGGTCGGGAGGGAGGTCCGGTGCGAGGGTCGTCGGGACGTACGGCGCTGGTCGGCGTGCTCGTCGTCGGCGCGCTGCTGGCGGGCGCCACCGCCGCCGCGGCCGCACCGCCGCCGCCGACGGACCCGGGTGACGCCGCCCTCGCCCGCAGCCACGCTGCGGTAAGCGCGCGCGCCGCCCGGGTGGGGAAGCTGACCGGTCAGCTCGCCGCGCTCGATGCCCGCACCGACGACCTGCAGGCCGACCTGGAGGCGCGCCGCGAGGACGCCGTGGCCGCGCTGGACGACCTGACCACGGCGCAGGCCGCCGCGGCCGAGGCCGCGCGCAAGGCGGCCGAGGCGCAGGTCGCGACCGCCGCCGCGAGCAGGGCCGTCGACGACGCCCGTGCGCGGCTCGACGTCTTCGCCACCGCCACCTACCAGGAGGGCCTGGACACCGGGCCGTTCGGGCTGCTCAGCGGGGCGCAGGATCCCGATGACCTGGTGGGCCGCGCGGAGTTCACCGACATCGTCGCCCGCTCCGAGCTCACCGCCCGCGATGGGCTGGAGCGGGCCCGGGTGGACCGCGCCAACGCCGACTCGCTGGCCCGCGCGGCCCGCGCCGAGGCGCAGGTCCGGCAGGCTGCCGCCGCGGCCGCGAAGCAGAACTCCGACGCGGCGCTGGGCGTGGCGGACGCCGCCGCCCAGGAAAACGCCCGCCAGCTCGCCGACGTCGCCGCCCAGCGCGGCGCGGTGCAGGCCCAGCTCGACGCGGCCGTGGCCCAGGATGCGAACCTGCGGGCGCAGCGCCAGCGGTTCGTGGCCTGGCAGCAGCAGGTGGCCGCCGAGCAGGCGGCCCAGGCGGAGGCGGCCCGGCGCGGGGCGAGCGACAGGATCGGCCGCGCCCCCGCGGGTGCGCGGGGCTCGGTGCAGCAGGCGATCGACCGGGCGCTCGCGCAGGTCGGCACCCGGTACGTCTGGGGTGGCGGGAGCGCTCGCGGGCCGACCACGGGCATCGAGGGCGCGCGCGGAACGGGGTTCGACTGCTCCGGGCTGATGCTCTATGCGTACAGCGGCGCCGGGGTCTCCCTGCCTCGGGTGAGCCGCAACCAGTTCAATGCCGGCCACAAGGTGCCGATCTCCGGCCTCCGGCCCGGTGACCTCGTGTTCTATCAGCGCCCCGGGGGGCCGATCCACCACGTCGCGATGTTCATCGGCAACGGGCAGATGGTCGAGGCGCCCTACACCGGTGCGAGCGTGCGGGTCGTGCCGCTGCGGCGGGACGGTCTGCTCCCGCAGGCGACGCGACCGCGCTGACGACCCTCGCTCCCACGGTCCCGGCGCGGCGCCCGTGGAGGGAGTCGGGCCAGTCAGGGCAGCGGGGTCCTGGCGAACATGCCGTCCGGGTCGACGGCCTGCTGCACCGCAGCCGCGCTCGGTCGACGCGCGACCAGAGTGCCCCGGGCGGTTCCGCGCACGCGAAGTTCGGCAGCGCCCCGCCCAGGGGCCAGGGCGTCAGCGCGCCAATCACCCGCGTCGTGGGCGGCCGCAGCAGCGCCACCGACGTGCCGGCCTCGTCGGGCAGCGTAGGTGCCCATTGCGCCACAGGTGCAGCAGCTCCGCGGCGGCGGAGCCGGGCAGGAACAGTCCGCCCCCGTACAGGCGGGCGATCGGGAACAGCGCCAACTCCAGCTCGGTGACGACGCCGAAGCCGCGCGCGCCGGCACCGCGCAGCGCCCAGAACAGCTCGGG
>DATMCA010000926.1:0-4496 GCA_035559015.1 Umezawaea sp.
CCGGATGTTTGTGAGTGGTCACATACTTCTGTGGGCGTCGAAAAAGGCCTGGTGGGGCCTGGGAGTTCAGGAGGGGTGGCGCATTCCAGCTGTCAGGACGCGGGCCCAGTTCGCGTCGACGGACTCCAGGCCCGCGGCGACGATCAGGTGGCAGAGTTGGCCCAGCGCGATGAACCGCTGCACCTCGGCGTCGGTGCCGCCGGACAGTTCCTTGGCCAGGTCGACCACGGACTCGTAGCCGCGTCGCGTCGCGTCGCGGATCTCGGGGATGTCCGACGCGCTCTGCGCGTGGATCTGGAGCATGAGCAGGTCGCGGTCGGAGATCAGTGCCGCGTACGCGTCGCCCATCACCTCCAGGACCTCGGCCGGGGTGCCGTTCGGTACCTGCTCGGCGCTGGCCGTGAGGGCCTCGCGGATCAGCAGGTAGCAGCGGTCCAGTGCGGCGGTGAAGAGGCCGAGTTTGCCGCCGAACAGTCGGAGCACGTAGGCCTGGGAGATCCCGGCGGCGACGGCGACGTCCGTGACCGGTGTCGCGTGGTACCCGCCGCGGCCGAACACCGCCACCGCCTTGGCGACGACCGTCGTGCGGCGGGCGTCGGCGGTGGAGCGGGGCGTTTCGGTGAGCGGCATGTTTGTGAGTGAACACTTACAACGCGCTGTAGTCAAGTTAGCTACTCAACTAGGTCGCACGGGTGTCCCTCGCCCCGTCGAGGGACACCCACGTGACTCCGAAAGGAGGCAAAGTTCACCCGATCGTGTATGCCCAAGCTTCGTGAGGCCTACTAGGGCTTGCGGCCGACCGCGCCGACGATGCAGTGCGAGACCTGGTCCAGCGGCTTGATCTGCGGGCCGTCCGGCCACCACTCGGCGCACAGGGTCAGGCCGGGGTCGATGAGGTCGAGGCCGGGGAACATCGCGAGGATCTGGTCGCGCGTGCGGAACACGCCGGTGCCCATCGGGCTGTGCAGGAAGGTGTCCTCCATGCGCCGGGCCAGTTCGCTGTGCTCCTCGGTCTGGGGGTCGAAGAAGTGCGACAGCCCCACGTAGGAACCGGACGGCAGCGCGTCGACGTAGGTCTTCATGATGTCGGCGGGGGTGCGCTCGCCGTCGTAGTGGTGCAGCGTGCCCATCTGGAACAGGGCGACCGGCTTGGTGAAGTCGATGTGCTTGAGCACGACCTCGTTGGTCAGGATCTTCTCCGGCTGGAAGATGTCCTCGGCGGTGAAGTGGGTGTGGTCGTTCTCCTCCAGCAGCGCCCGCCCGTGCGCCAGGACCACCGGGTCGTTGTCGACGTAGACGACCGTCGCCTCGGGCTGGAGCCGCTGCACGACCTGGTGGGTGTTCTCGGCCGTCGGCAGGCCGGAGCCGAGGTCGAGGAACTGCGTGATGCCCGTCTGGCTCGCGATGAACCGGCTCGCCCTGATCAGGAACGCCCGGTTGTCCCACGCCAGCGTCGCCGCTTCGGGCGCGACCCGCTGCACCCGCCGGAGGACCTCCCGGTCGATCTCGTAGTTGTCCTTCCCGAAGAGGAAGGCGTCGTAGACCCTGGCGATGCTCGCCTTGGTCGTGTCGATGTAGACGGGTGCGGCGACGTCCGACGACGGGGACGAGCTACCAGGCATCTGGGGCCTCACAGAGCGTTGATATCGGGGGAGTTTGTGCACCAGATCACAGTGCACCTAGCGTAAGCATATGGGCTCGAAGTGCGAGCATCAGGCACGAAGTTGACCATGGGGACACGCGGTGTACGTTCAGTTACCGGGCTTTCGCGCCTTCACTGAGCGCAACCGCTGTTCGGGTGGAGCGGCCGTCACGGGTGGGCGCACGTGCCGGGAAACGCAGGAGGACGGTTATGACCACGGTTGATCCCGCTGCTTCATCCGGTGGACCTACCGCTCTGCGGATCGTGCTCGGGGCCCAGTTGCGGCGGCTGCGCGAGGCCGCCGAGATCTCCCGCGCGGACGCCGGATATTCGATTCGGGGTTCCGAATCGAAGATCAGCAGACTGGAGCTCGGCCGGGTCGGGCTCAAGGAGCGCGACGTCGCCGATCTCCTCACGATGTACGGCGTCACCGACCAGACGGACCGGGAGACGTTCCTGGAGATGGTCAAGCGATCGAACCAACCGGGCTGGTGGCACCGGTTCAACGACCTCATGCCGGACTGGTTCCAGGACTACGTCGGGTTGGAGGAGGCGGCCACCCGCATCCTCACCTACGAGCTCCAGTTCCTGCCCGGCCTGATGCAGACCGAGGACTACGCGCGGGCCATCGCCAGCCACGGCCGACCGGACTCCGCCGGGCAGGACGTCGAGCGCCGCGTGGGGCTCCGGATGAACCGCCAGAAGATCCTCAACAGGCCCGGTGCGCCCAGGCTGTGGGCGGTCATCGACGAGTCCGTGCTGCACCGCCCCATCGGCGGACGCGACATCATGCTCGCCCAACTGGACCACCTGCTGGAGCTGACCAAGATGCCGCAGGTCACTCTTCAGGTGGTGCCCTACCAGCTCAGCGGTTACGCGGCGGAGGGCCCCTTCACCATGCTCCGCTTCGGTGAGCCGGAGCTGCCGGACCTGGTGTACGTCGAACACCTCGCCGGTGCCCTCTACCTGGACAAACGTGACGAGGTCGAGCTGTACAGCCGCGTTTTCGACCGGCTGACCGTAGACGCCCTGACCCCCGAACGCACCCGCCAGATGCTGGCAAAGGCCCGCGCCGAAATTTAACCCGTTCGGGGTAGATCTGGCATCTGCACGTGCATTTACCCGTGCGACACGGAGTGCTACCTTCTGTGCTCAGTCAAATGCACGTGCAGATGCACTTCTGGGGCCTCTGAGGGTGGTGTCGTGGTGAACGAGATCCGCAACGGAATGCCGGCCGCACAGCTCGCCGGGATGACGTGGACGAAGAGCAGCTACAGCGGCGCGATCGGCAACTGCGTCGAGGTGGCCGCTCTGGCGGGCGGTGACGTCGCGATGCGCAACTCCCGCTTCCCCGACGGCCCCGCTCTGGTCTACACCCGTGCCGAGATCACGGCTTTCCTGGCCGGTGCCAAGGACGGCGAGTTCGATGCCTTCACCCGTTGACACCACCGCGCGAGCGGAGGTCCGCCTCCGCGAACTCATCGCGCGCGGCTTCCAGTTCCTGCACCCCACCGACGCCCGCGGCGAGCTGGCCGCCATCGTCGGCGTGCGGGCGCACGACAACGTGATCGACGTGGTCCGACTGCACACCGAGGACGACGCCGTCGCCACCCGCATGCCCGCCGACGAGCAGAACGTCCTCGCGCCGCTCCGCTTCTCCTGGCGACGGCGCGGACCAGCGTGTTCCGTCCTGGAAGAGCTCTTGGAGCTCCCGGACGACAGGATCGCCTGACCGATCTGCTGGGATAGCCCCGTGGCGGATGGTGTGGCAAGCGGAGGAACGGGCGGAACCTGCGTCGTGAACGCGGCCGTCGTGCGGGAAGCCAGGAACACGGTCTGCCTCACCAGACCGGAACACCACGGCCGAACCCGCCCATCAGCAGTCCGCCCAGCGGCCTGGGGAAGACCAGCGGCAACAGCCCGCCCCTGACACGCTCGCCCACCGCGAGCGCCGAGACAGGTCGAGCGACTGAGGGGTTCGCTCGACCCCCCGGACGCAACTGAAGAGAGACGTAGTTCCCACCCGCGGCGCCGGTGGGCTGGTGGGCAGGGCGCCCACCGGCGCCGCACATTTCCCGACAAGACGGACGGAAAAGATGAAGGCGCGGCCGGCCAAGGCAGGGTGAGGGCTACCGCCGAAGCGGAGAGCCACTCTGATTGGTGGGGCAGCGATTGGCCGGCGCCGGAACAGAATGCTTGCGAGACAACAACTCCGGCAAGCATGAGGCCGCCCAATTGCCGAGAAGCCGGCCGGCCAAGGAATCGAGCCGGTTGACGGCTGAGCGACCTCCGACCGCCAACAGCCGCTGAGCGACCGGAGATGCGTTAAGGCCGAGCTGAAAAGCCTTGGCGCACAACCAACTGCACCGCAGACGCACAACAGTTCAAATAGGACGCCAAGCCACCTGTCACATGGCTCAGCCAACTGGTGACCCACCACGAACTCGGGGCAAGGGGGTACGAGACGTGGCCGATTTTACTTGGGGATTTGAGCCTTAAAATTGCAGATCGGGCAGGGCTTTCGGGCACTGCCTTTTCGCCCGATCAAAGGCTCAAATGAGGGGCCCCCAAGTCAAATCGGCCACCCACGCCGGAACCGGCAGCCACCCTGGCGACCCACCGCACAACCCCCACCCGCCCACCCCACAACCACCCCGAAAGCCTCACCCCCCGACATCCCCGACACCCCCGAACAACATCCCCAACTCAGCCGGCGCCACAACCTCCAACTGCCCATACGTACAAGACTCCGGCGTCCGATCCCCCCGAAACCGAACCAACCGACTCATGTGCCGAAACCTCCCCCCGGACACGTGCTCATACCGAACCTCAGCCACCCACTCCGGCCGAACCG
>DATMCA010000927.1:0-3838 GCA_035559015.1 Umezawaea sp.
GACCGAGTCGAGGGCGAGCAGGTCGCCCACCACGACCTCCGCGCCCGCGTCGGCCAGTCGCGCGGACCGCTCGTCGAGGCGGTGCACGAGCGCCCGGACGTGGTGGCCGCGGTCGAGCAGGAGGCGGGTCGTGTGGACGCCGGTCTTGCCGGTGGCGGCGCTGACCAGGATGTTCTTCGGCTGGGTCACGGTTCTGCCTCTCTTGGGGGTGTCGCCATCGACGGTAGGGGCATATGCCCCTAAATGCAACCGGTCACGTCCGCCGGGGCGGACGTGACGGGGTTCAGCCGCGCAGGAGGCGTTCGCTCAGCTCCCACAACCGCCGGGCGGACTCGGGGTCGACGGCGTGCGGCACGACGTCGGCCGGGATGTCCCGGTCGACGCCGAAGTCGATCGGCCGCGGGGTGTCCAGCGGGGAGACGTCGTTGTCCTTCAGGTAGACGCCGCCGACGTCGGCGAGCAGCGGGCTGGTCGCGGCGAACACGCTCGTGGCGGCACCCTGCGCGACGGTCTTCAGCCCGCGGTCGGGGGCGATGACCGGCCTCCCCTCCTCGTCGACGAGCCCCATTGCGCGCAACTGGTCCTCCGTCACGGCGCGGCCGTCCTCGGACCGCGACGGGCCCAGTTCGGTGCCGATCACCACGCCGGGGTGCACCGCGTAGCCGCGGATCCCGTCCGCGGCCCACCGGCGGTCCAGGTCGACCGCGAACAGGACGTTCGCGGTTTTCGACTGGCCGTACCCGAGCATCGGGTCGTAGCCGGTGGCGAAGTGCGGGTCGTCCCAGCGGATGTCGGACAGCCGGTGGCCGCCGGACGTCAGGTTGACCACTCGGGCCCCGCCCGCGGCGCGCAGGGCGGGCAGCAGGCCGAGGGTGAGCTGGAAGTGGCCGAGGTGGTTCGTCGCGAACTGCGATTCGTAGCCGCGCGAGTCGCGCAGCAGCGGGCCGCCCATGATGCCCGCGTTGTTGAGCAGGACGTGGAGCGGGCGGTTCGAATCGAGGTAGCGGGCGGTGAAGGCGTCGATCGACGGCGGGTCGAGGAGGTCCAGCCGGACGACCTCGACGCGGTCGATCCCGGCCAGCGCGGGAGCGGCGCGGTCCGGGTCGCGCGAACCCACGGTGACGGACGCGCCCGCCTCGCTGAGCGCTCGGGTGGTCGCCAGGCCGAGCCCGACGTGGCCGCCCGTGACGACGACGTTCAGGCCGGTCAGGTCGATGCCCTTGAGCACGTCGTCGGTCGTCGACGCGGCGGTGAACCCGGTTCCGATGGGGTGCTGTTTCTGAGTCACGACACCACGCTAGGCGCGGTGATCCGGACTTTGAATAATTGACGGTCCGCATTTCTTGCGCGAGAGTACGGACATGGGTGGCGATCAACTGTCCGAGGTGTTCGACCTCGTCGAGGTCCGCGGTCTGCTGTCCGGCGGGTTCGCGGTGCGGGGCCCGTGGACGTCGGGCGGGGCGATCGACACCCCGCTGAAGTTCTTCGCGCTGGTCTCCGGCCGGGCCCGGCTGACCACCGACGGCGTCGACGGACCGATCGACCTCGAACCGGGCGACGTGGCCGTGCTGAACAACCGGTCGTGGCTGCGGGTCGAGGGTGGTGCGGGCGACGGACCGCGCCGCGAGGTCCTGCCCGACGCGGACTTCGCCTTCGGCCGCCTCGACGGCGACGAGGACGTGCTGATCGGCGGGCGCGTCGACCTCAACCCGGCCGGTGACGCCCTGCTGCTGGGGACGCTCCCGCCGTTGGCGCACGTGCGGGCGACGGCCCGCTCGGGGGTCAACCTGCGCGGCAGCATCCACCGGCTGTTCGACGAGGTCGCCGCGAACCGGATGGGCTCGTCGTTCGCGATCCGGCAGCACTGCCAGTTGCTGCTGCTCGAAGTGCTCCGCGCCTACGTCGGCCAGGCCGACCTGCCGCCGGGGTGGCTGCGCGCGCTGACCGACGACCGGCTCCGCCCGGCCCTCGGCCTCATGCACGCCGAACCCGGGAAGCCGTGGGGCCTGGAGGAGTTGGCGCGTGCCGCGGCGATGTCCCGGACGACGTTCGCCGAACGCTTCCGGACCGTGGCGGGCGTGCCACCGCTGGCCTACCTCAACCGGTGGCGGATGCTGTTGGCGCAGCGCGCGCTCCGTGACCGCGACGTCCGGGTGGGGGCGCTGGCGGTCGAGTTGGGGTACGCGTCGGAAAGCGCTTTCAGCACCGCGTTCAAGCGGGAGGTGGGCGAATCGCCGCTGCGCTACCGGAACCGGGCGCGCGACGAGTCCGTTCGGGTGTGACGTGGTCCGCCGTCATCGGGGTCGCCGGCGGAAAACCGTTGGGCCGCTCGGGGGTCGGGTCGGTACCGTGCCGGTGATCGTGACACCACGCCAGGAGGTGAGACCCATGAACGCGGTAGCGGAACGGGTGCTCCCTCCTCCGTCACGGTCGGGCGACTGACGCGGTCGTCGCCGGGAGCGCCTCGGAAACCAAGGCGATCCGAAGGGCTTATCGATGTTTGCTGCGCAGTTCACCTCGGAGACGGCGTCGGACGGCGTCGTCGAACGGGGCTTCACCCTGGGTGAGGTTCCCGGTGTGATCTGGTCGCCCGCGGCCGGTTCCGGTCGTGCGCCACTGGTGTTGGTGGGGCACGGCGGCGGAACGGGCCTCGGGGCGGCGGGAATGGCGGGGCGCGCCCGGCGCCTCGTGCTCGAAGGCGGGTTCGCCGTCGTCGCGGTCGACGCGCCCCGACACGGTGATCGGCCGCGCACCGAGACCGACGAGCGGGAACTCGCCGCGATGCGGCGCGCACTGAGGGCCGGCGAGCCCGCCGTGCCGGTCGTCGTCCGCTACATCGCGGACATCGCGGAGCGCGCCGTGCCGGAGTGGCGGGCGGTCCTGGACTCCCTGCTGGTCCTGCCGGAGTTCGACGGGGTGCCGGTCGGGTACTTCGGCCTGAACATGGGCACCGCGATCGGCGTGCCGTTGACGGCGGTCGACTCCAGGATCAAGGCGGCGGTCTTCGGGCAGTTCTGGCCCGAGACGCTGGTCGAAGCGGCCGGGCGGGTGACGGTCCCGGTCGAGTTCGTGCTCCAGTGGGACGACGAGCACGTCGACCGCCGATCGGCGCTGGACCTGTTCGACGCCTTCGCGTCCAAGGAGAAGTCGTTGCACGCCAACGCCGGCGGGTACAAGGAGGTGCCGCGGTTCGAAACCGACAGCGCCATCCGCTTCTTCGCCCGCCACCTCGGCGGCCCCGCCGCGGCAGCGGCCTGACCGGGGTCGGTGACCGGCCGCACGCCGGTCACCGACCCGCACGCGGGCAAGGCGGTGGGCACGGATTTCCCGAGAGGCACCCGTGCGCGGCACCCCTGAAGCCACGAGCGGCAACTCGGCCGCGGCGGAGACGCACCTCGCCCGGCCGCTGGGGTTGGCCTTCGCCGGACCGGGCGGGCCGAGCCGGTACCTCCGCCGGACCGGGTGCCCAACCCGGAGGGCCGTGCCGGACCCGGAGAATTCGGCCTACTTCCCCGGCTTGGCAGCGGACCGCGCGGACCACGCCACCGGAATGCCCTCGAAGGTCGAGGGCTCTCACGTCCCCGTCGCGCGGCGGTCGAGCCAGGTGCGCAGGGCCCACCACGTGTGCAGGGTCGTGAGGACGTGGGAGCGGTGGGGGTGGGTGGTGTCGCCCAGGTCGACGGTGGTGAGTTCGGTGAGGCGGTCGAGGCGGTAGCGGACGGTGTTGGCGTGGATGTGCAGGACGGTCGCGGTGGTGCCGATCCGGCGGCCGTGGTCGAGGTAGCAGAGTGCGGTGGTGACCAGTTCGTGGTGGAACGTACTCGCGGGGTTGAGGGGG
>DATMCA010000928.1:0-8854 GCA_035559015.1 Umezawaea sp.
TGTACGTGGCGCGCAAGGCCGTGGACTCCCACGACTTCGGCTACGGCTCTGCGCTCACGGTCGCGGGCTTCGTGATCCTCCTGTTCTTCTCGATCCTCTACCTGCGGGTGTCCAAGTTCGGGAGCCGATCATGACCGAGACCCTCGTCCGGCCGATCGAGGTCGACCCGCCGCACCGGGACACCCCGCCGCGCACCAAGCGCCGCGGCGAACCGGGCAGGAGCTGGCGGCTGTACCTGCCGCTGGGGCTGTACCTACTGTTCACGCTGGTGCCGTTCTACTGGATGCTCGTCTTCGCCTTCCGCCCCACCGGGTCGACGGCGCTGGTGCCGTGGCCGATCACGTTCGAGCACTTCGACACCGTGTGGAACGGCCTCGGGTTCGGGGTGTTCTTCACCAACAGCCTGATCGTCGCCGTCGGCACGCTCGGGGTGGTGAGCGTGCTGGCCCTGATGGGCGGGTACGCGCTGGCCCGCTTCCGGTTCCGCGGCCAGCGGGTCTTCCTGCTCGCGCTGCTGTGCACCCAGTTCGTGCCCGGCGCGATGATGCTCATCCCGCTGTTCGTGATCTTCAAGAACGCCGGGCTGCTCAACAGCCTCACCGGGCTGGTCATCGCCGACACCGCCTTCCAACTGCCGCTGGCGCTGATCCTGATGAGCGGGTTCGTGCGCAACATCCCGGTGGAGCTGGAGGAGGCCGCGATGGTCGACGGCTGCACCAGGCTGCGGGCGTTCTTCGCGATCACCCTGCCGCTGCTGCGGCCCGCGCTGGTCGCGGTCGGGTCGTTCGCGTTCATCGGGGCCTGGAACAACTTCCTGTTCGCGCTCATGTTCGCGGGCAGGCAGGACAAGTTCACCCTGCCGGTCGGGCTCAGCTACGCGCTCGGCGAGTTCAACACCGACTTCGGGGCGCTGGCGGCCGGTGGCGTGGTCGCCGCCGTGCCGGTCGTGCTCGTGTTCGCCGTCGTCCAGCGGTTCCTGGTGCAGGGACTGAGCGCGGGGGCGGTAAAGGGATGAATCCACGGAGGAGAACGATGAGAATCCGTCGCGCGGCAGCGGTCGTCCTGTCGCTTGGCCTGGCGCTCGCGGGCTGTTCGGACGCGGGCGGAGGCACTGCCGGTGGCAACGCCACGATCACGTTCTGGGACAACAACGGCGGCCCCGGCCGGACGCCGATCTACGAGGAGCTGATCAAGCGCTTCGAGGCGAAGAACCCGACCATCAAGGTCGAGTACGTCGGCGTGCCGAGCGCGTCCGTGCAGCAGAAGTACGACACCGCCATCGCGGGCGGGTCGGTGCCGGACGTCGGCGGCGTGACGACGTCGTACCTGGCCAACCTCGTCGGCCAGGACGCGCTCGAACCGCTCGACGACCGCATCGACTCCGGGCCCCTCAAGGGGAAGCTGCTGCCGAGCCTGGTCGAGACCGTGAAGCAGACCGCGCCGGACGGCAAGCTGTACTCCGCGCCCTCGTCGGGCAACCTCGACGTGATCTGGTTCCGCAAGGACTGGTTCACCGCCGCCGGTCTGACGCCGCCGACGACGTGGGACGAGCTGGTCGACCGGGCGACGAAGCTGACCGACGTCGGCGCGAACCGGTACGGCTACACGATCCGCGGCGGCGCGGGCTCGATCTTCCAGCTGCTCACCGAGACCTACGCCTACTCCGGCGTCGAGAAGTTCTTCGACGGCACCAGGAGCACGGTCGACGACCCCGCCAACGCGGAGCTGCTGCGCAAGGTCGCCGAGCTGTACAAGAAGGCCACGCCGGAGGCGGACGTCAACAACAACTACACCCAGATGGTCGCCCAGTTCACCGGCGGCTCGGTCGCGATGATGCACCACAACCTGGGCTCGTACTCCGACGTCACGAAGGCCCTGGGCACCGACAAGGTCGGCGCCGTCACCCTGCCCGTGGGTCCGTCGGGCAAGAAGACCGTCGTGCCCAACCCGACCGACGGGTTCGCGGTCTTCAAGGGGAGCAAGAACACCGACGCCGCCTGGAAGTTCGTGGAGTTCCTGGTGTCGCAGGAGTCCAACAGCTACTGGAACGAGAAGGTCGGCCAGATCCCGGCCAACACCGACGTGCGCTCGGAGAAGTGGATCGAGGGGAACCAGCCGGTGAAGATGGCGCTCGGCGTGCTGGAGGACCCGGCGACCAAGCTCGTGCCCGCGCCGGTCTACCTGCCCCAGTACTCCTCCATCACCAAGACCGACAGCGAACCCGCGTACCAGAAGGTGCTGCTCGGCCAGCTGTCCGCGCAGGAGTTCCTCAAGGGGCTGGCGGACAAGCTGTCCGAGGCCCAGAAGGAGTGGGAGGCGCGGAAGTGATCACCTCGGTCCGGGTCCGGGTCTTCACGACGACGGCGCACACCGCCGTCGACGAGGGGGGCCACCGCCACCCCAGCGAGCCGCACGAGGTGCGCGAGGCCCTGCTGGAGATCACCGACGCGGACGGCGTGACCGGGTACTGCCAGGTGCAGCCGGACCAGGTCCGGCCGAGCGTGCTGGACAAGCACGTCCGGCCGGTCCTGCTCGGGCAGGACCCGTGGGACCGGGAACGGCTGTGGCGCGAGCTGGCGCACCGCCAGCGGGGCGCGCACGGCGGGTTCACCGACCGGGCGCTCGGCTCCGTGGACCAGGCGCTCTGGGACCTCGTCGGACGCAGGGTCGACCTGCCGCTGTGGAAGCTGCTCGGCGGGGCCCGCGACCGGGTTCCCGCGTACGCCAGCACGATGTGCGGCGACACCACCCCCAGCGGGCTCTCGTCGCCGCAGGACTACGCGGAGTTCGCGAAACACCTGGTGGGCCTGGGGTACAGGGCGATCAAGCTGCACACGTGGATGCCGCCGGTACCGGGCGCCCCGAGCGTGCGGATGGACGTCGAGGCGTGCGAGGCGGTGCGCGACGCCGTCGGCCCGGACGTCGAGCTGATGCTGGACGCGAACCACTGGTACCGGCGGACCGAGGCCCTCGAACTGGGTCGGGCCGTGGAGAGGCTGGGTTTCTCCTGGTTCGAGGAGCCCATGGAAGAGGCCTCCGCGAGCTCCTACCGCTGGCTGGCCGAGCAGCTCGACATCCCGGTGATCGGCCCGGAAGTGGCCTGGGGCAAGCACATGACCCGCGCGGAGTGGGTCAGCACCGGCGCCTGCGACATCCTCCGGGCGGGCGCCAACGGGTGCGGCGGCATCACGCCCGTGCTCAAGGTGCTGCACCTGGCCGAATCGTTCGGGATGGACTGCGAGGTCCACGGCAACGGGTCGGCCAGCCTGGCGCTCCTGGGCGCCTCCGACGCGAGCCGGTGGTACGAGCGGGGCCTGCTGCACCCGCGGGTCGACTTCGACCTCGTGCCACCCCACCTGAATTCGATCGTGGACGAACTGGACGAGGACGGTTTCGTCGCCCTCCCCAGCCTGCCGGGGCTGGGTGACGACTGGAACCTCGACCACATCTCCACCCACGTCGTCGATTCGTGGTAACAGCGGATCGTCCCTGCCGGGAACCAATTCCATCCTGAGGAAGAAATACCCGAACTGGACCGCCGACAACTGCCGCCAGCACTTGTCCGAAAGCGGTACCGGCCGTCAAGGAAGACGGTCGCGACAATCCAGGAGAGGTACCCGAATGTTCCCCATCATCACCAGGAAGCCGTGGCGCGCAGCGCTGCTGACCGCGGCCGTCCTCGTGGGCACGGCGACCGCGGCCCTGCCCGCGAACGCCGCACCGTTCGATCTAGCGGGCTGGGCGACGCAGGGCGGCGGCACCACCGGAGGTGGCAGCACCCCGCCGGTCACCGTGAGCGACGCGACCGCGTTCACCAACGCGGCCAAGTCGACGAGCCCCGCCGTCATCCGCGTCTCCGGCACGATCACCCTGTCGTCCATGACGAAGGTGGCGTCCAACAAGACGATCATCGGTGTCGGTTCCGGCGCCACGATCACCGGCAGCGGCCTCAACATCGCCAACGCGTCGAACGTCATCGTCCGCAACGTGAACTTCCGGGACTGGAACGACGACGCGATCAACGTGCAGTACTCGACGCGCGTGTGGCTGGACCACAACGCCTTCTCCAACGGCTACGACGGCGCTCTCGACATCAAGCGCGCCTCGGACTACGTCACGGTGTCGTGGAACAAGTTCTCCAACCACGACAAGACGATGCTGCTGGGCCACAGCGACGACAACGCGTCCGAGGACACGGGCAAGCTGCGCGTCACGTACCACCACAACTGGTTCAACGGCACCAACCAGCGCCACCCGCGGGTGCGCTTCGGCAACCCCGTGCACGTCTACAACAACTACTACGGTGGCGTGACGTCGTACGGCGTGGCCTCCACGAAGGAGGCCGGTGTCCTGGTCGAGGGCAACTACTTCGAGAACACCAAGGACCCGTTCCACCGCGGCGAGGGCAGCTCGCCCGCGGCGAACCTGGTGGCGCGGAACAACCAGTTCGTCAACTCCGGCGCGGGTGACGCGGGCGGCAGCGTGAAGTCCATCCCGTACTCGTACACGTTGGACGCGGCGAGCGGCGTCAAGTCGAGCGTCACGAGCGGCGCGGGCACCGGGAAGATCTGATCGAAGAGGGTGTGGGGCCCACTGCGCGGCGGCGGTCCCCACACCCGTCCTCAGTTGTAGCACGTTCACAATGTCCGGTGCCACGAGGGCGCGTCACCGCCCTGAGCTGGGCCATTCGACAGAACGCCGGTGTCGTTCGACGGCATTCGACAGTCATTCGACACCGCGGGTGCGGGGTTTTTCCCGGGACACATTTCCGCAACGGTGAACCGGTCACTTTTTTGGTCCGTACTCCACCACGAACCGAGAACGATCTGCGCCACCCCCGATAGCTTCGCCGGCGCGGCCCCCCGATCCCTGTGAGGTGTTGCGATGTCCCACGTCTTCCCCGAGCACAAGAAACGTCGTGTCGCGCTGGTAGGACTCGTCGGTGTCGCCGCACTCGCCACGGCGCTCACCGCCGCGGCCTTCGCCTCCGGCAGCAACGCGAGCGGATCGGGCCAGGTCATCGCGTGCCCCAGCCCCGTGGACGCCATCCCCGCCGTCCCCGCGGGAGCGCAGGCCGAGGTGACGCGCGAGCTGGCCAACCTCGACAACCAGATCGCCGAGGCCAACAAACGCCTCGTCGACACCGCAGGCCAGGGCGGCGCGAACTTCGTCGACAACGCCATCCTCGGACCGCTGGAGGACAAGCGCGTCGCCGCGTTGAACCGCATCGAAACCGCCATCGGCCGACTCGCCGCCAAGCCCGAGGGCCTTGAACGATTCGCCCCCTGCGCGCTGAAGTAGGAATGACGACGTCGGGCCCCGCGGAGTACGCGGGGCCCGACCGATCGGTCTCCACCGGGTGTCCGTGATACGGCGATATGACGGATTGACGGCGAACATGTTAACGCTAACACTGACGTGGTCGCCCTGCGGACTCCTCGGGAAGGGGCACCTTGCTCCCCACACCACGAAGGCCGATCCTGCGAAGGCTGGCCACCACGCTCGCCGTCGTCGCGCTGGCCCTGTCACCCACCTCGCCCGTCGCCACCGCGACCCCGGCGCGCCACACCAACCCGCTGATCGACCAGCGGGCCGACGCGCACATCTCGCGGCACACCGACGGCTACTACTACTTCACCGCGTCCGTCCCGGAGTACGACCGCGTGGTCCTGCGCCGCGCCACCACCATCCAGGGACTCGCGAGCGCACCGGAGACGGTGATCTGGCGCAAGAACTCCAGCGGTGAGCTCAGCGCCAACGTCTGGGCCCCGGAACTCCACTCCATCAACGGCAGGTGGTACGCCTACTTCGCCGCGGGCCGCGCCGACGAACCGTTCCGCATCCGCATGTACGTCATGGAATCCTCCTCGGCGAACCCGCTGACCGGCACCTGGTCGGCGCCCACCAGGATCACCACCGCCTTGGACACGTTCGCCCTGGACGCCACCACGTTCGAGGCGAACGGCGTCCGCTACCTCGTCTGGGCGCAATCGGAACCCGGCATCGCCACCAACTCCAACCTCTACATCGCCAGGATGGCCACCCCGAAGTCCATCACCGGCGCACCGGTCCGGATCGCCGTCCCGACCAGGGAGTGGGAGACCCGAGGCTTCAAGGTCAACGAGGGCCCGGCCGTGCTCCAGCGCAACGGCCGCCTCTACCTGACGTTCTCCGCCAGCGCCACCGACGCCAACTACTGCCTCGGCCTGCTCACCGCCTCGGCGTCGAGCAACCTGCTCGACCCGGCCAGCTGGGTGAAGAGCCCCGATCCCGTGTTCACCACCAACGCGGCCACCAGCCAGTACGGCCCCGGCCACAACTCCTTCACCACGTCGGAGGACGGCCAGAGCGACATCCTCGTCTACCACGACCGCGGCTACCGCGACATCGTCGGCGACCCGCTCTACGACCCCAACCGCCGCACCCGCGTGCAGAAGCTCTACTGGAACGCGGACGGCACCCCCAACTTCGGCATCCCGGTACCGGACGGGCAAACCCCCGTCCGCCTCCAGTCCTACGACTACCCGGACCGCTACCTGCGCCACTGGGACTTCCGCGCCCGCGTGGAAGCGAACGTCACGACGCTCGCCGACTCCCAGTTCCGCATCGTCTCGGGCCTGAACAGCGGCGGCTCGGTGTCACTGGAGTCGACGAACTACCCCGGCTACTACCTGCGGCACAAGAACTACGTGCTCTACGTCGAGAAGTACGACAACACGGCGACGTTCCGCGCCGACGCCAGCTTCCAGCAACGGGCCGGCCTGGCGAGCACGTCCGCGGTCTCCTTCGAGTCGGTCAACTTCCCCGGCAGGTACATCAGGCACACCGGCGTCGACGTGCTGCTGCAAGCGGTGTCCGACGCCACGGGCCGCGCCGACGCCACCTGGACGCTCCAATGAGGACACTGCTGGCAGCGCTCCTGCTGCTCCTCCCCGCGGGCCCGGCCACCGCCGAACCACCGTCCACCCAGGCGACCACGGCTTCCCGCTACACCATGACGGCGTTCACCAACAGCAGCGAATCCAACATGTACGTCTACCGCTCCGCGGACGCCACCAACTTCGAACTGGCCAAGGGCCCCGCCTACACGCCCCCCACCGGCCTGATCCGCGACCCCAGCGTCATGCGCCACGCGGACGGCCGCTACTACCTCGTGTACACCACGGGCTGGACGGGCAACACCATCGGCTTCGCCCGCAGCGACAACCTCACCGACTGGACCTTCCAGCGGAACGTCACGCTCCCGACGGCGAACCTGACCCGAACCTGGGCCCCGGAGTGGTTCACCGACTCCGACGGGAGCGTCCACGTCGTGGTGTCGCTGTCCACCGACGGCGGCGCGTCGTTCCGCCCGCACGAGATGCGCGCGCTGGACTCGGCGCTGTCGTCGTGGAGCACGCCCGTCCCGCTCTCCGGTCTCGGCCCGAACTACATCGACACCTTCGTGGTCAAGGTCGGGTCGACCTACCACGCGATGGTGAAGAACGAGACGACCAAGTACGTCGAGTACGCCACCGCGAGCAGCCTCACCGGCCCGTACACCTTCCGGGGCACCGGGAACTGGGCGGGCTGGGGTGCGAACCTCGAAGGTCCGGCGCTGGTGCGGCTGGACAACGGCGGCTGGCGGCTCTACTTCGACGCCTACACCTCGGGCCACTACTACTTCACCGACAGCCACGACGGGTTCGCCACGTGGACGCCGAAGGCCGACCTGCCCGGCGGCCTGTCGGGCTTCGTCCGGCACCTGACCGTGCTGCGCGAACCCGCCGGGTCGGCACCCGCCCCCACCGTCGGCGCGAACCTCTCCCTGCGCTCGACCAACTTCCCCGACCGCCACGTCCGGCACCGGGACCTCCTCGGCTACCTGGACCAGGTCGGCGCCTCCAGCCCGCTCGCGACCCGGCAGGACGCCACGTTCACCGTCCGCGCCGGCCTGGCGAACGCGTCCTGCTACTCGTTCGAGTCGATCAACCAGACGGGGAGGTTCCTGCGGCACTGGGACTTCCGGGTCCGACTCGACGCGAACGACGGCACGGCGGCCTTCCGCGGCGACGCCACGTTCTGCGCCAGACCGGGCCTGACCGGGACCGGCGCCTCGTTCGAGTCGTTCAACTACCCTGGCCGCTACCTGCGCCACCAGGACTACGCGATCCGCGTCGACCCGTACCAGTCCACCGGCACGACGAAGGCCGACGCCACGTTCGTCCTGGCGGCACCGCTGGCCTGAGGTCCGGTCCAGGGGGTGGACGCACCCCCTGAACCGGTCGCTCACCGGCGTGCGATCAGGCGCTGGAGGACGATGAACGCGAACAGCAGACCGCCGATGACGATCTTCGTCCACCACGAGCTGAGCGTCCCGTCGAAGTCGATCAACGTCTGGATCATGCCCAGCACCAGCACGCCCAGCACGGTCCCGAGCACGTACCCGGACCCGCCCGACAGGATCGTGCCACCGATGACCACGGCCGCGATGGCGTCCAACTCGGTCCCGATGGCGCTCAGCGGGTCCCCGGAGAGCTTGTAGAACACCAGCAGCAGCCCACCGAGCGCCGAGCAGAACCCGCTCAACGCGTACACGGACACCTTCGTCCGGGCCACCTTCAACCCCATCAGCACGGCGGACTGCTCACTCCCGCCCACCGCGTACACCGTCCTCCCGAACCGCGTGTAGTGCAGCAGGTAGCCGGCGACCACCACCACGAGCAACGCGATCACCACGCTGATGGACACGTGCGTGTCGCCCAACAACGGGATCTGCGTCTGCGCGATGGTCGTGAAGAACCCGTCGTCGATCGACGGCGCCTCGGTGCTGATCGTCAGGCACAGCCCGCGGGCGAAGAACAGCCCGACCAGG
>DATMCA010000929.1:0-10221 GCA_035559015.1 Umezawaea sp.
CCGACCCGGCCAAGGAGGCCGCGGCGGCCCAGGTCCAGCAGGAGTTCCAGACCGACCCGCAACTTCTGGAGGCGGCCCAGGGCTACGCGACCTGCCTGCGCGGCCAGGGCTACGAGGTGACGGCCGTCAAACCGGGCGCGATCGAGCGCACGGTCGAGCAGATCGCCACCAAGCTGCACGACGAGGCGCGGGGCGCGAACCTCCAGCAGGGGCTCGACCGCGAGATCGAGATGTCGCTGGAGGACCTGGAGTGCGGCAGGGCCTACGAGGCCGTCGCCAAGCCCAAGGTCGAGAAGGTGCTCGCCGAGGGCGGGGTCGGCTGACGTGGCTGGTCCCCGACGGGTGCTCGCGCTCGTGGTCGGCGTCGCGGTGGCCGCGGGGCTGGTCGGCTGGTGGGTCGGCACGACGGTCAGGTCGCCCGCCGACGCGGCGGCCGAGCACCGGCCGCCACCCCCGTCCCTGATCACCGTCCCGGTGGAGAAACGCACGTTGACCAGCACCTCAGTCGCACAGGGCAGCGTCGTGCACACCGGCGAGTCGCCGATCAACCTGACCGGTGTGGTGGGGTCGGCCGGTCCGACGCAGCTGGTCACCAAGGCGCCCGTCGCGGGCACGACGCTCAAGTCCGGCGACGTGCTGATGGAGGTCAGCGGCCGACCGGTGTTCGTGCTGCCCGGCCCGGTGCCGATGTACCGGACCCTGGGCACGGCGGCCAAGGGCGACGACGTCGAGCAGTTGCAGGCCGCGCTGTCCGACCTCGGGCTGGGCAGGCTGCGCGGCGGGATCTTCGACGCCCCGACCGGCACCGCCGTGAAGGCCTGGTACGAGCGGGCGGGCTACTCGGCGCAGCCGGGCGACGAGGTCACCGTCCCGTCCGGCGAGGTCGTCTTCCTGCCGACGCTGCCGGTGCGGCTCGACTCGGTCGCGGTGAAGGCGGGAGCGCAGGCGACCGGCCAGGTCGGCACCACCACCGACCCGACCGTGGTCGTGCGGGCCACCCTGCCGTCCGCCGACGCCCGGTTGGTGCACCCCGGCCTGGCCGCGGTGCTGCGGATGCCGGACGGCTCCACGCTGCCCGCGACCGTGGAGGCCACCGGCAAGGACGCCGCGCCGCCCGTGACCGGACCGCCCCCGTCGGGCGCGCCACCGGCCGCGGACACGTCGAACACGACCCGGCTCCGGCTCGTGGCTCAGGACCCGGCCGCGCTCGCCGCCTACGCCGGGCAGTCCGTCAAGATCGAGGTCGAGGTGGGCAGCAGCGGCGGTGACGTGCTGGTGGTGCCCGTCGCGGCCGTCTCGACCAAGGCCGACGGCAAGGCCCGCGTCCGGGTCCAGGCGGCCGACGGCTCCGTGCGGGACGTGCCCGTCGTGCTGGGGCTGACCGCGCTCGGCCTGGTCGGGGTCGACCCCGCCGACGGCGGCGTCCTCGTGGCGGGGGACCGGGTCGTGGTGGGCACGTCGTGACCGTCATCCACCTCACCGGCGTCGGCCGGACGTTCCCCGCGGACCCGCCCGTGCACGCGCTGCGCGACGTGGACCTGCGGGTTGAAGCGGGCGACTACCTGTCCATCGTGGGCGCGTCCGGATCGGGCAAGTCCACGCTGCTCAACACGCTGGGCCTGCTCGACCGGCCGGACTCGGGCAGCTACCTGCTCGACGGCGTCGAGACCACGGCGCTGGACGACCGCGGCCTCACGTCGTTGCGCGGCAGCCGGATCGGGTTCGTCTTCCAGGCGTTCCACCTGCTGCCGCACCGCAGCACGGTCGACAACGTCGCCCTGGCCGAGGTGTACCGCAGGACCGACCGCGAACGGCGGGGTCGGCGTGCGGAAGCCGCTCTGGCCCGCGTCGGGCTCGCCCACCGGGCCGCGTTCAGCCCCGGAAAGCTGTCCGGCGGCGAACGCCAGCGCGTCGCCATCGCCCGCGCGCTGCTGGGCGAACCCGCGCTGCTGCTGTGCGACGAGCCCACCGGCAACCTGGACCGGGCGAACACCGCGGCCGTGCTCGACCTGTTCGACGAGCTGAGGGCGCAGGGCGTGACGCTCGTCGTGATCACCCACGACGAGGAGGTCAGCGCCCGTGCCGCCCGTCGGGTGAGGATCGACGACGGCAGGCTGTCCGAGGAGCGCAGATGACCGTCGAACGCCCGAGGATGGGTGTGCGGGACCTGCTGGACGAGGCCGTCGCGGGCATCGCCGCCCGGCCCGTCCGCACCGGCCTGACCATGCTGGGCACGGTCGTCGGCATCACCACCCTGGTGATCACCCTCGGCGTCGCCGCGACCGCGGGCAACCAGATCGCGGGCCGCTTCGACGCGGTCACCGCCACCGAGGTCTCGGTCGTCATCCCCACCCCGACCGACCCGACGCTGCCCGGCCCGGTCGCCTGGACCGCGCTGCCGGACCTGCTGCGGCTCAACGGTGTCCGCGCCGCCGCGGCCGTCGCCCGACCGGACAGCTCGGCCGACTCGCGGGTGCGGACCAACGACCTGCACGACCCCACGTCCGTCACCGACCGGATCCTGCCCGTCGTCGGCACGACCACCGGCCTGCCCGACGTCCTGGGCGCCACGATGGCCACGGGCCGCTACTTCGACGACGGCCACCTGGCCAGGCACGACCGCGTGGCCGTGCTCGGCGGCGGCGCGGCGAAGCTGCTCGGCGTCGTCACCGTGGACGACGGCCCGGCGGTCTTCGTCGACGGCCAGGCCTTCACCGTCATCGGCGTGCTCGGCCCGGTCACCGGCGGCCTGGACAAGGGGCTCAGCAGCTCGGTCCTGCTGCCGCACACCACCGGCGACGACCGCTTCCGCCTCGGCCCCCCGACGACCGTGCTGATCCGCACCGACCTGGGCGCGGCCCCCCTCATCGCGAAGCAGGCGCCGATCGCGTTGAGCCCCAACGACCACGCGGCCCTGCGCGTCCTGGCCCCACCCGACCCGGCGACGCTGCGCGGCGGCGTCCAGCACGACGTCAACGGCCTGTTCGTGGTGCTGGGCCTGGTCTCCCTCGTGGTGGGCGCGATCGGCATCGCCAACGTGACCCTCGTGACGGTCGTGGAACGCACCGGCGAGATCGGCCTGCGCCGAGCGCTCGGCGCGGCCAGGAGACACGTGGCCTACCAGTTCCTCGCCGAGTCGGTGGCGGTCGGCCTGATCGGCGGGGTGCTGGGCGCGAGCACCGGCGTGGTGTCCGTCGTGGCGATCTCGATCAGTCGCGAGTGGACACCCGTGCTGGACCTGCCGGTCGTGGCGGGCGCCCCGGTCGCCGGTGCGCTGGTCGGCTTGGTCGCCGGCCTGTACCCGGCACTGCGCGCCGCGAGGATGCGGCCGGTCGACGCTTTGCGCTCGGGTACCTGACGGTTTCTGCTGCAATGGCCTCTTCGACGGAGGGGGCCGCTGTGGTGGACGTGGTGCTGGAACGGCTGGATCCGGACGAGGCCGACTTCGTGGGGGCCTACCGGGTCAAGGTGGCCGCGCAGGCCGTGGACATGCCGGACGAGGAGCCGGTGACGGTCAAGAGCGTGACCGCGAGGTATCGCGGCCCGCTGCCCGGCATGGGGCCCGCGCTGCACTGGCTGGGGCGGCTGGACGGCGAGGTCGTGGCCACCGCGACCGCGCTGCTCCCGGCCGACGAGAACGACGGGTTGGCCGTGGTGGAGCTCATCGTCCACCCGTTGACGCGGCGGCAGGGCGTCGGCACCGCCGTGCTGCGCGCACTGCTGCCGGAGCTGACGGCTCGGGGTCGGGTCGTGCTGGTGGGCACGGTCACCAAGGGCGGCGCGGGGGAGGAGTGGGCGTTGGCCACGGGATTCCGCGCGGCCAACGAAACCGTCTTGCAGCGCCTGCCGCTCACCGAGGTCAACCGGTCGCTCTGGGAAGTCCCGGTGCCCGAGGGGTACCGGCTGGAGCGGTGGACCGGTGCCGCGCCGGAGGACCTGGTCGCCTCCTTCGCCACGGCGAAGGGCGCGATCCACGACGCCCCGAGGGGCGAGGCCGCACTCCGCGAACCGGACTGGACGGTCGAACGCGTCCGCGCGGCCGAGGCCGAGGTGCTGGAGCGGCGCGTCGAGGAACGGGCCGTGGTGGCTGTGCACGAGCCGACGGGCGAGGTCGCCGGCCTGACCCAGCTGTGGCTGCACCCGCGCCGCCCGACGTGGGGTTACCAGCGCGACACCGTCGTCCTCGCCGCCCACCGGGGCCACGGGCTGGGCCGGGCGGTCAAGGCGCACATGCTGCGTCGGCTGGTCGAGGACCGCCCGGACCTCGACCTGATCTACACCGGCACCAACGCCGACAACGTCCACATGGCCGCCGTGAACCACGCCCTGGGCTTCACCACCGTCCGGTCCATGGTCGAGGTGAACCAGCCCGTCGAGGCGCTGCTGGACGCTCTCGCGGGGGTGCGGCGATGATCGTGGTGGAGCCGTTGGACCCCCACCGGGCAAGTGACTCCGAGCTCGCGGGGTTCTACGCGGTCCGGTCGGCCTCGATGGCGGTGGACACGCCGGAGGACGACCCGGTGACCTACGAGAACGTGGTCGGCAGGCTGCGCACGCCGTTGCCCGGCGCCGGCGAGGTGCGGTACTGGCTGGGCACGCGGGACGGTGAGGCCGTCGCCCTCGCGGTCGCCGTCTTTCCGGGGCACGAGAACGCGCGCATGGCGCTGACCGACGTCGTCGTGCACCCGGACCACCGCAGGCGGGGGATCGGCGCGGCCGTGCTGCGCGCCGTGGTGCCCGAACTGGTGGCCTGCGGCCGTGAGGTGGTGGAGAGCCTGCACGTCGTCCAGGGCAGCGCAGGCGAGGAGTGGGCGCTCTCGCTGGGCTTCCGGGTCGTCCACGCGGGCATCGTGCAGCACCTCCGGTTCGCCGACGTCGACCGCACGCTCTGGGACGTGCCGGTGCCCGAGGGGTACCGGGTCGAGCGGTGGGTCGGCGCCGCGCCGGAGGAGCTCGTCGCCTCGTACGCGGTGGCGAAGGGCGCGATGCACGACGCCCCGAGGGGTGGTGACCTGGAGTACCGCGATCCGGAGTGGACGGTCGACCGGGTTCGGGAGCTGGAGGCCGAGGTCCGCGGATCGGGCGTCGAGGAACGCGTCGTGGTCGCCGTGCACGAGCCGACCGGTGAGGTGGTGGGCCTGACCCAGTTGCAGCGGCACCCGCCCCGCCCCCGGCACGGCTACCAGGGTGACACCGCCGTGCTCGCCGCCCACCGGGGCCACGGGCTGGGCCGGGTGGTCAAGGCGCACATGCTGCGGTGGCTGGACGACGACGGCGTGGAACTCGACGTGGTCGACACGGGCACCGCCGCCGACAACGTCCACATGGCCGGGGTCAACCACAGCCTGGGGTACGCCACGGTCCGGACCGTGATGGCCGTGAACCGGACCGTGGCGGGACTCCTAGAGGCGCTCGGGGGAGTCGATGCCCAGCAGCGACAGACCGAGCACGAGGACCCGTGACGTGAGCTGGGCGAGCACCAGCCTGGACTCGCGGGCTTCCGGGCCGGTGCCGTCCTTCAGGATCGGGCAGGCGTCGTAGAACGTGGTGAACGTGCTGGCCGTCTCGTACAGGTAGGTGGTCAGCTTGTGCGGCGCGTACGCCTCGACCGCCGCGTCCACCGCCGCCGGGAAACCGAGCAGCTTCACCACGAGCGCGCGTTCGGCGGGCTCGGTCAACGCCACGGGCGCGCCCGGCGCGGGCACGTCACCGGCCTTGGCGAGGATCGAGCGGATGCGGGCGTTGGCGTACTGGAGGTACACCGAGGTGTTGCCCTCCTTGGCCAGCATCTTCTCCCAGGTGAACACGTAGTCGCGCTCGCGGTCGTTGGACAGGTCCGCGTACTTCACCGCGCCGATGCCCACGACCTTCGCCAGCCGCGCCTGCTCGTCCGCGTCGAACGCCGTGCGCTCGGCGATCACCGCGGCGGCGTGGTCGACGGCCTCGGTCAGCAGGTCGACGAGCTTGAGCGTGCCGCCCGCGCGCGACCGGATCGTCTTGCCGTCCTCGCCGAGGATCGAGCCGAACCCGACGTGCTCGGCGTGCTGGTCGGTGAGGTAGCCCGCCTGCCGCGCGGCGGCGAACACCATCGTGAAGTGCTGCGCCTGAGGGGTTCCGACGACGTAGAGCAGGTCGGTCACCTCGCGTTCGCGGACCCAGTAGCGGATCGTCGCGAGGTCGGTGCTGGCGTAGTTGTAGCCGCCGTCGCTCTTGCGGATGATCAGCGGCAGCCGGTCGCCGTCGCGGTTGCTGAAGCCGGGCGGGAACACGCACAGCGCGCCGTCGCTGACCTCGGTCAGCCCTTTGGCCTCCAGCTCGGCGACGGTGTCGGCGAGGTAGGGGTTGTAGAAGCTCTCGCCGTAGACGTCGGCCGGGGTGAGCCCGATGCCCAGCAGTTCGTAGACCTTCTCGAAGTGCCGGGTCGACTCCTCGACGAGCCCGCGCCACAGCGACAGCGTCTCCTCGTCACCGCCCTGGAGCGCCACGACCCGCAGCCGGGCCCGCTCGACGAAGTCCGGGTCGGCGTCGAACTTCTTGCGCGCGGCCACGTAGAACCCGTTGAGGTCGCTGATGGAGTGCGCCTCGGAACCGGCCTTCCACCCCTCGTCGACCAGGTGCTCGATGAGCATCCCGAACGGTGTTCCCCAGTCGCCCAGGTGGTTGTGCGGGATGACCTCGTGGCCCGCGAAGCGCAGCAGCCGCATGATCGCGTCACCGATGATCGACGACCGCAGGTGGCCGACGTGCATCTCCTTGGCCACGTTCGGGCTCGACAGGTCGATCGCGACCCGACGGGGGACCCCGGTCGCCGCGGCGCCCATCCGGTCGTCACCGAGCAGCCCCGCGGCCTGCTCCTGCAACCACTCCGTGCGCAGCACCAGGTTCACGAACCCCGGCCCGGCGATCTCCGGCGCCTCCACCAGGTCCGCCGAGTCCAGGTGCTCGACCACGGCCTGCGCCACGTCGCGGGGCGCCTTCTTCAGCTTCTTGGCCAGGCTCATGGCCACGTTGCACTGGTAGTCCACACCCTCGCGGGTGGAGGGTCGCACGAGCGCCTCGGCCGGGGTGATCTCCACACCCAGGGCCGCGTGCAGCGCTACCGCCACCCTGCGTCCCAGTTCCACTCCGACGTCACCCTGCAACACCGCTAGACCTCCAGGCTCGTACTTCCTCGACGCCCAGTATCCAGCCCGTGGGAAACGGGTTCGTCAGCCCGCCACGCGACGGATCGTGGCGACCGGCCCGATGGCGTCGATCGGCGACACCTTGACCACCTCGCCCGAGGTCGGCGCGTGCACCGCGTAGGTGCCGTCGATCGCCATGGCCACGTGCCCGAGGTCGGCGCGGTACAGGATGAGGTCACCGGCCCTGACCTGGTCGCGCGGCACGGGGGTGCCGATCAGGGCCTGCGTGTACGTGACGCGCGGGATGGTCACGCCCGCCTTGCGGTACGCGGTCTGCATGAGGCCGGAGCAGTCGTAGGTGTCCGGGCCGACCGCGCCCCACACGTACGGCTTGCCCAGTTCGCCGAGCGCGAACCGCAGCGCGTCACCGGCGGCGCCCGCGGGGATGTTGGGGTTGACCGACGGTCCGGTCCCGGACAGCCGGGCCAGGTCGGTCGGGGCGAGCGCGCCCAGCGCCTGCCGCACCTCGCCCGCCTTGCCGTCCATGCCCGTCCTGCGCTGCTCGGCGAGCACCACGGCCGCGGCGGCCTCGTCGGCCAGCTTCTGGGCGTTGACCCGGTCGTCCTCGGCCTTCTTGCTGGTGGCCTCGACCTGGACGCGGGCCTCCTCGGCCTTCTTCTGCGCCGCGGTCGCGTCGTCGGCGGCCTGCTGCGCGGTCGCCACCATGGCGCCGTGCCGCTCGGCGTAGACGTCCATGATCATCGCCGCGTCGAGGTACTCCTCGGGGGACTCGCTGCTGAACACCGCCGCCAGCCCGTTGAGGCGCAGGCCCTTGAACGAGATCTCCACCAGGTGGTCGACCTCGTCCTGGAGGGTCGTGGCGAGCGCCTTCGACTCTTGCTGGAGCGTCTTCGCCTTGCCCTCGGCCACCACGGCGTCGTCGGCGGCCTTCTTCGACGCCGCCGCGTCGGTCGTCGCCTTCTCGGCGGCGGCGCGCTTGTCGACCAGGTTCTGCTGCGCGAGGAGCGCGTCCTGGTTGGCGACCGCGGCGGCCTGGCTCAAGTCCAGGTAACGGGTCATCTCCGCCGAGTTCGGCACGGTCGGCGAGTTGGGCAGCGTCGGGGTCGGCGTGGTGGTGGTGGTCGGCGCGGTCGACGACGAGGACGGCGGCACGGTGGTCGGCACGCCCGAGGACGGCGGCACGGTGGTGGTCGTCGTCGGGGGGACCGTCGTGGTCGGCGTGAGCGTCGTGGTGGTGGGGGTGACCGACGTGCTCGGCGGCGGGGTCGTCGTCTCCGGCGGAGCCGTCGTCGTGCTGGTCGGAGCCGACGAGGACGGGTCCGGCTGGGCCACGGACGCGGGTGCCCCACTGGCGAGCACCACCGCGACCACGAGCACCACCACAAGACCACGCATGCACGCCACCCCTCTTAGGCACACCGCGAACGTCGACCACCTTGTCACGGTGAGTGGTCAATTCGGCGTAAGGCGGAGAAGAAAATTCTCAGCGAACTGCGAAAACGGGGGATGAACTGACCGGTTCGCGTCACGGGAAGCGACAGCTCCCTCCTTTCGGGGGTAGCGGTCGTTCACTGGACCACCGCCGCTCCCCAGCAGGTCAGCCACCCCGCCGAGACCGTCGGGTCGCGCGACGGCACTAGGTTCGGCACATGATCCTTCTGCCGAACGACGCGCTCTCGCTCCGGGTGCTGGACTTCGCCCGTCTGCACGAGGCTCCGCCGGTGCTGAACCACAGCGTCCGGACCTACCTGCACGCCGCCGCCATCGCCGAACGCGACGGCGTCGAGCACGACGGCGAGACCCTGTTCCAGGCGTGCGTGCTGCACGACATCGGCACCGCCGACGCGTTCGACGGGCCCGTCCGGTTCGAGGTGGAGGGCGCGGACGCCGCCGCCGCGTTCCTCACCGCCGAGGGAGTGCCCGCGCGGGCCGTCGACCAGGTGTGGGAGGCCATCGCACTGCACACGTCCGGGCAGATCGCCGAACGCCGGGGCCCGATCACGATGCTGACCCGCCTCGGCGTGCTCGCCGACTTCGGCGAGGGCAGCGCCGCGTTCGAGGAGGCCTACCCGAGGCTGGACGTCGAGGTGGAGCTGAAGCGGCTGGTCGTGGAGCAGGCGCGGCGCAACCCCGCCAAGGCGCCGAAGTCGTCGTGGCCGGGCTACCTGACCAGGACCACGATCGACCCCGGCGACTTCTAGACCGCCGTGATTCCCGGCCCTGGCTAGGCCGTGAGTTCTTCCCAGCGCCGCTGGGAGGCGGCCCGCCACTCGTCGTGCCTGCGGTGGAACAGGTCCGCCGCCTTCGCGCCGCTCCAGTTCGGGGGCAGCAGTTCGGCGGGCAGGCGCGGGTCGAGGAACGGGAACCGGCGCCACTCGTGCACCAGCAGGGTTTGCGCGTGCAGCGCGTTCTGCCCGGTGGCGGGCGTGATCGCGCTGAACTCGTCGACGAAGTCCTCGTACCGCTGGTCGAGGTCGCTCAGGTCCCAGGCCCGCGCCACCAGGTCGCCCACCTCGCCGATCGACGCGAACTCCGCGACGAACGACAGGACCGGCGACTTCACGCCCAACTCGGTGATGATCTTCGCCGCCTCCGCCTGCCTGCGCGTGTCCGGACTGACCCAGACCCCCGGCTGCGGCGACCCGAACCCCACCCACGTCAGCCGCGTCCGCACCCGGTGCCGCAGGTCCCGCTTGGCCTCCGGCACCGACATGAGCAGCATCAACCAGCGCCCGTCCCAGTCATCCCGCTCGCGCCCGAACTCGTAGATCCGGTGCGCCCCCTCGGACAACAACCGGTGCCCCGGCGACGTCAGCCCCCACCGCACCCGCCGCCCGACCCGTTCGGCCCGCAACCACCCCTCAGCCGCGGTCCGCGACAACGCCTGGCGCGCGGACTTCTCCTCGATGCCGAACAACGCCAGCACGTCCACCAGCGTCGACGTCCAGACCGGCGCCTCGCGCGGCAGCACGTACTCGCCCAGCAGCGTCATCAACACCGACCGCGCACTCGCGTGGCTGACCTCGCGCCGCCTGGACACGCTCGGGTGTGCGACGTCCGCCATCTGCTTCACCAG
>DATMCA010000930.1:0-15815 GCA_035559015.1 Umezawaea sp.
GCCGTGGAGGATGCCGGGATCGCGCCGACCGACCTGCGCGGCAAACCGGTCGGCGTGTTCGTCGGCACCAACGGCCAGGACTACCCGGTCGCGCTGGCGGGCGACCCCGACGTGCCCGAGGGCCATCGGCTCACCGGCAACCTGGCGAGCGTGCTGTCCGGGCGGATCTCCTACGTGCTCGGGCTCCAGGGCCCCGCGCTGACCGTGGACACGGCGTGCTCGGCGTCGCTGGTCGCGTTGCACCTGGCCGTGCAGGCGCTGCGGCGCGGCGACTGCGAGCAGGCCATCGCGGGCGGCGCGACGGTGATGAGCACGCCGTGGCTGTTCACCGAGTTCAGCAGGCAGCGCGGGCTCGCGCCGGACGGTCGCTGCAAGGCGTTCTCCGCCGACGCCGACGGCACCGGCTGGAGCGAGGGCGTCGGCGTGCTCGTGCTGGAACGGCTGTCCGACGCGCACGCCCGTGGACACCGGGTGCACGCGGTGATCCGGGGCAGCGCGGTCAACCAGGACGGCGCCTCCAACGGCCTCAGCGCGCCCAACGGCGTGTCGCAGCAGCGGGTCATCGCCGCCGCGTTGGCCGACGCGGGCGTGGCGGCGGGTGAGGTGGACGTCGTCGAGACGCACGGCACCGGCACCCGGCTCGGCGACCCGATCGAGGGCAACGCGCTGCGCGCGGCCTACGGGCGGCGCGAGCGGCCGTTGCTGCTGGGCGCGGTCAAGTCCGCCATCGGCCACACGCAGGCCGCGGCCGGGGTGGCCGGGGTGATCAAGACGGTGCTGGCGCTCCGGCACGGCGAGCTGCCGCCGACGCTGCACGCCGCCGAGCTGAACCCGGAGATCGACTGGGACCCGGCCGTGGTGCGGCTGGTCACCGAGCGCGAGCCGTGGCCCGCGCACGACGGGCCGCGTCGGGCCGGGGTGTCGGCGTTCGGCGTCAGCGGCACCAACGCCCACGTGATCCTGGAGAGCGCGCCGCCCGCCCCGGTTCCCGAGCCGCGACCGGTCGGACTGCCCACGCCGGTGCTGGTGTCGGCCGCGACCCCCGAGGCGTTGCGCGTCCGGATCGAGCAGGTCGGAGCACGTCCGGACCTCGCCGACGCGCTGGCCACCCGGCGCGCGCACCTGCCGCACCGCGCGGTGATCGGTGAGCGGATGACCACCGGCGTCGCGGGCGAGCCGGGGCGGATCGCGTTCCTGCTGCCCGGCCAGGGCAGTCAGCGCGTCGGCATGGGGGCCGAGCTGTACGCGGCGGAACCCGTGTTCGCCGAGGCGCTGGACGAGGTGTGCGCGCTCGCCGATCGGCACCTGGACCGGCCGTTGCTCGACGTGGTGTTCGACGGCGGGGACGGGCTGCTCGACCGGACCCGGTACACGCAGCTCGCGCTGTTCGCCGTCGGGGTCGCGCTGGCCCGGCTGCTGGACGATCGCGGGGTGCGGCCGGACGTGCTGCTCGGCCACTCCGTGGGGGAGTTGACCGCCGCGCACCTCGCCGGTGTGCTCGATCTTGCCGACGCCGTTGACCTGGTCGCGGCTCGTGGCCGGCTGATGGACGTGCTGCCGCCCGGCGGGGCGATGGTCGCGGTCGAGGCGACCGAGGACGAGGTCGCGGACTCGGGTCTGGACGTCGCCGCGGTCAACGGCCCCACCGCGGTCGTGCTGTCCGGTGACGTCGAGGCCGTCGACCGGGTCGTGGAGGTCTTCCGCGCTCGGGGGAAGCGCACCAAGCGGCTGCCGGTGAGCCACGCGTTCCACTCGGCCCGGATGGACCCCGTGCTGGACGAGTTCCGCTCGGTCGCGGCCGGGCTGACCTACCGGGCGCCACGGCTGGACGTGATCTCCAACCGCACCGGCGTTCCGGCGACGGCCGAGCAGCTGCGGTCGCCGGACTACTGGGTGCGGCACGTGCGCGACACCGTCCGGTTCGCCGACGGCGTCCGTGCCCTGGACGCCGACCTCGTGTTCGAGGTCGGGCCCGGTGGGGTGCTGTCGACGTTGGTCGACGGGGCCGTGCCGCTGCTGCGCGACGGCCGTTCCGAGGTGGAGACGGTGGTCGGGGCGCTCGCCCACGCCCACCTGCGGGGTGTGCCGGTGCGGTGGCTCGCGGGCGGCGAGCACGTCGACCTGCCGCCGTACCCGTTCCAGCGCGAGAGGTTCTGGCCCGAGGGGCGGTTCGCGGCCACGTCGGCGGTGGACCGGCTGCGGTACCGGGTCGAGTGGACACCCATCTCCGTCGGCGCCTCTTCGGGGCGAGGGTCGTGGCGGCTCGTCGGGGAGGTGCCGGGTGCTGATCGGATCGCCGCCGCGTTGAGCGAGGGCGAACCGGCTGGGGTGCTGGTGCTGCCCGGCTGCCCGCCTGAGGCGTTGGTCGACATCGTCGCCGGGGCCGAGGCACCGGTGTGGGTGCTCGCCGATCCCGACGATCCACGGCAGGCCCTGGTGTGGGGCATGGGACGCGTGGCCGCGCTGGAACACCCGGACCGGTGGGGCGGACTGGTCCACTGGTCCCCGGACGCCGACGTGGCGGACCTGGTGTCGGTGCTGAGCGGGGCGTCCGGCGAGGACCAGGTGTCGATCCGCCCGGACGGGGTGCGGGCGCGGCGATTGGTGCGCGCGGACCGCGCCCGGCCCGGATCGCGCTGGCGACCTCGGGGCCGGGTGCTGGTCACGGGCGGTACCGGCGGGCTCGGCGGGCACGTCGCCCGGTGGTTGGCCGAGAACGGGGCCGACGAGCTGGTGCTGGTCGGTCGGTCCGGCGGGGAGGTTCCCGAAGTCGGTGTGCCGACGACCGTGCTGGCGTGCGACGTCGCCGATCGCGAGCAGGTGGAACGGCTGGTCGCCGAGGCCGGGCCGTTCACGAGCGTGTTCCACGCCGCCGGGATCGCCACCGACCGGGCGTTCGCGGACTGCACGCCCGAGTACCTCGCCGCGGAGACGGCGGCCAAGGTGCTCGGCACCGAGAACCTGGACGCCCTCGTCGGTGACGTCGACGCGTTCGTGCTGTTCTCGTCGGTGGCCGCGACCTGGGGCAGCGGCGGGCAGGCGGGGTACGCCGCCGCCAACGCCGCACTGGACGCGGTCGCCGTGGACCGCAGGCGACGAGGTCTCCAGGCCACCTCGGTGGCGTGGGGTCCGTGGGCCGGGCAAGGCATGGCCGCGGGGGAGACGGGGGAGCGGATCCAGCGGCTCGGGCTGACCGCGATGTCGCCCGGCGTGGCGCTGGCCGCGTTGCAGAACGCGCTGGACGACGACGAGACCACGATCGTGGTCGCGGACGTGGACTGGTCGCGCTTCCTGCCGCCGTTCACCGCCACCCGTCCGAGCGCGCTGTTCCGCGACCTGCCCGAGGCCAAGCCGGTCGAGTCCACTGTGGAGACTGCCGTACAGGGCCTGTCGCAACGGGAGTTGGCGGAGCTGGCGGCGGACGTCCTCGGTCACGGCGACACGGTGGCGCTGGACGCCGACCGGTCGTTCCGCGACCTCGGCTTCGACTCGCTCATGGCCGTCGACCTGCGCAACCGCCTGGTGGAACGCACCGGACGCGCGCTGCCGGTGACCGTGGTGTTCGACCACCCGTCCATCGCCGCGCTCGCCGCCGCGCTGGGCGGTGACGGTCCCGCCGACGAGGCGCCCGCGCCGGTGCCGGTCGCCGACGAGCCGCTGGCGATCGTGTCGATGGCCTGCCGGTTCCCCGGCGGGGTCGCCAGTCCGGAAGACCTCTGGCGGCTGGTGGACGAGGGCCGGGACGCCATCGGCGACCTGCCCGGCGACCGCGGTTGGGACCTCGCGCGGCTCTACGACGCCGACCCCGACAACGCGGGCACGTTCTACGCCCGCGGCGGCGGGTTCCTCGCCGAGGCGGGCGACTTCGACGCCGCGTTCTTCGGCATCTCACCCCGCGAAGCCCTCGCCATGGACCCGCAGCAGCGGCTGCTGCTGACCGCGAGCTGGGAAGCCCTGGAACGGGCGGGCATGGACCCGTCGGCGCTGCGCGGCAGCGCGGGCGGCGTGTTCGTGGGCGTCGCCGGGCAGGGCTACGGCAGCGGCCCGGCGGGCGAGGTCGAGGGCCACCTGCTCGCCGGAACCGTGACCAGCGTGGCCTCCGGCCGGATCGCCTACACGCTCGGCACCGAGGGACCGGCCGTCACGGTGGAGACGGCGTGCTCGTCGTCGCTGGTGGCGCTGCACCTGGCGGGCCAGTCGCTGCGCTCGGGCGAGTGCTCGTTCGCGCTCGTCGGCGGCGCGGCCGTGGTGGCGAGCCCCGACCTGTTCGTCGAGTTCAGCAGGCAGCGCGGACTGTCCGCCGACGGGCGGTGCCGCTCGTTCGGCGCCGACGCCGACGGGACCGGCTGGTCCGAGGGCGTCGGTGTCCTCGTCGTGGAACGGCTGTCCGACGCACGACGCCTCGGGCACCCGGTGCTGGCGCTCGTGCGCGGCAGCGCGGTCAACCAGGACGGCGCGTCCAACGGCCTCACCGCGCCGAGCGGGCCCGCGCAGCAGCGGGTGATCCGGCGGGCGCTGGCCAACGCGGGCCTGCGACCGTCCGACGTGGACCTCGTGGAGGCGCACGGCACCGGCACCACCCTCGGCGACCCGATCGAGGCGCAAGCCCTGCTGGCCACCTACGGTCAGGACCGCGAGCGGCCGTTCGGGCTGGGGTCGGTGAAGTCGAACATCGGCCACACCCAGGCCGCCGCCGGGATCGCCGGGATCATCAAGGTCGTCATGGCCATGCGGCACGGCGTCCAGCCGCGCACCCTGCACGCGGGTGAGCCGTCCGCGCAGGTGGACTGGACGGCGGGCAACGCCCTGCTGCTGGCCGAACCCCGGCCGTGGGACGGACCGCGCCGGGCGGGCGTGTCGGCGTTCGGCATGAGCGGCACCAACGCGCACGTCATCCTCGAACACGTTCCCGACGACGTCGTCGAGCCCGCGTCGGCCGGCGACCTGCCGCTGCTGCTGTCCGCCCGGTCCGCCCGCGCGGTGGGTGACCAGGCCGTCAGGCTGAGCGAGTTCCTGCGGGACGGTCCCGTCGCTGCGGCGGACCTGGTGCGGACGCTCGCGGCGAGGCCGCGGTTCGAGCACCGGGCCGTGGTCGTCGGTGATCACCTCGCCGGGCTCGCGGCGCCGGACACCGCGCCGAACGTGGTGCGCGGCCGGGCGACCGGTGGCGGGATCGTGTTCGTCTTCCCCGGCCAGGGCACGCAGTGGACCGGGATGGCGCTGGAGCTGGCCGCCGAGGAACCGGTGTTCGCGGCCCGGTTGGACGAGTGCGCGCGGGCGTTGGCGGAGCACGTGGACTGGTCGCTGCGGGAGGTGCTGGGCGACGAGGAGGCGTTGAAGCGGGTCGACGTCGTGCAGCCCGCCCTGTTCGCGGTGATGGTGTCGCTGGCGGCGGTGTGGCGGTCGCACGGCGTCGAGCCCGCAGCCGTGGTCGGTCACTCGCAGGGCGAGATCGCCGCCGCCGTGGTGGCCGGAGCACTGTCCCTTGAGGACGGTGCCCGCGTGGTCGCGTTGCGCAGCAAGGCGATCCTGGCCATCTCCGGGCACGGCGGCATGGTCGCGGTCGCCGCTGGTGAAGCCGTGACACGGGAGCGGTTGGCCGGGTACGCCGGTCGGATCGAGATCGCCGCGGTGAACGGGCCGGACGCCGTCGTGGTGGCGGGGGAGCCGGAGGCGTTGGCGGAACTGGTCGCCGACTGCGTCCGCGACGGTCTGCGGGCCCGGTCCATCCCGGTCGACTACGCCGCCCACTCGGCCCAGGTCGAGCCGCTGCGCGACGAGCTGCTCGCCGCGCTGGCCGGGATCACGCCGCGCGCGGCGGACGTGCCGCTGCTGTCCAGCGTGCTCGGGGACTTCGTGGACGGCGAGTCGCTCGACGCCGGGTACTGGTACCGCAACCTGCGGGAACCGGTCGGCTTCGGCGCGGCGACTGACCAGCTCGTCGGCCGCGGCCACACGGTGTTCGTCGAGGTCAGCCCGCACCCGGTGCTGGTCGCCGCGATCGAGGGCACCGCCGCGGACCGGCCCGTCGCCGTGCTCGGCACGCTGCGCCGCGACACCGGGGGCCGCCGCAGGCTGCTCACCGCGTTGGCCGAGGCGTGGGTGGCGGGCGCGGACGTGGACTGGAGCCCGAGCACCGGCGCCGGACGGCTCGTCGCGCTGCCGCCCTACCCGTTCCAGAACGAGCGGTACTGGCTGCCCACACCGGGCCGGTCGGGTGCCGCACCGGTCCGGCAGCTCACCTACCGCACGGAATGGCGCAGGCTGCCGGACCCCGAACCGCGCCCCCTCGACGGCTGGGTGGTCGTGACCCCTGTCGACGGCCACCCCGCCGCCGCACTCCCCGGCGCTCGTGCGGTCACCGATCCCGAGGACATCGGGATGGCCATCGGCGTCGTGTCGGCGCTGTCGCCCGACGCGACCCTCGACCTCGTGCGCCGACTGGACCCGGCGATCCCGCTGTGGCTCGTCACCACCGACGCCGAGCACGACCCCGACCAGGCTCGCGTGTGGGGCATCGGGCAGGTGCTGGGGCTTGAGCAGCCGGACCGGTGGGGCGGTCTGGTCGACCTCCCCCCTGAGGTCGACGACGCGGTGATCGCCCGCCTGGCCGGTGTGCTCGGCGGTGACGAGGACCAGCTCCGGGTGCGGGCCGACGGTGTCCGCGTCCGCAGGCTGGTCCCGTTCGGCTCACCGCCGCGCGGCGACCGGCCGTGGCGACCTGGGCGGGTCCTAGTGCGAGGAGCCGACGCAGCCCTTGCCGCGGAGCTGACGGCGTGGCTCGACCGGAACGGCGTGGAAGAGGTGTGTGAGAACCCGGACACGGTCATCCAGGTGCTCCCGGCCGAGCCGGCCGCGGGCGTGCTGCCGGACGTGGACCTCGGGGTCCTGCCCGACGTCCCGACCGCGGACACCGTCGTCCTGCTGCACCCGCTCGGCGGGCTGTGGGGCGCGGCGCGGCAGGGTGCGGCCGGTGCTCGGAGCGTCGGGACGGCCGCCCTGGCGCGGGCGGCGGGTCGGCAGGCCGTCGCGGTGGCGGTCGGCGGCTGGGAACCGCAGCAGCGCGCGGTCGACGTGGACGAGGTGATGGCCGCCGTCCGGCAGGCGTTGGACCACGACGAACCCGAGATCGCCGTGCTCGACGTCGACTGGACGTCGATCGTGTCCACGGTGTCCTCCCCGCGCCAGCTCAACCTGCTGGCGGAACTGCCCGAGACCCGCGAAGCACGACGGCGCGACACCACCGGCGGTGACGGCCTGGCCGAACGGCTGGCCGGGCTCTCCGGCGACGAGCAGCTGCGGGCGCTGCTGGGCCTGGTCACCGAGCAGGCCGCCGCCACCCTCGGCTACGCCGGGTCCGGTGGGGTCCGCGCCGACGCGCCGTTCTCGTCGGCCGGGTTCGACTCGCTGCTGGCCGTGCAGTTCCGCAACCGCCTGGTCACGGCGACCGGGCTGCCCATCGCCGCCACCGTCGTGTTCGACGAGCCCACGCCGAACGCACTGGCCCGGCACCTGCACGAACGGCTGTGCGCGCCGCCGGACCCGGTGGCGCTGGCGCTGGCCGAACTGGACCGGCTCAACGGCGTCCTGGACGGGCTGCCCGCCGACGAGAAGGTCGGCGCCCGGCTGCGCGCGCTGATGCGCCGCTGGGACGAGCGCGGCGCGCCCGCGCGGGGCGGCGAACTGGAGACCGCCAGCGCCGACGAGCTGTTCGCACTGCTCGACACCGATTTCAGCACGGGCTGACGAGAACGGAGCGGCATGACAGACGATCGGGTGATCGTGAAGTGCCTGGTGTGGGACCTCGACAACACGCTGTGGCGGGGAACCCTCGCCGAGGGCGACGACGTGGTCGTGCCGGACGAGATCCGGCGTGTGATCACCGAACTGGACGCCCGCGGCGTCCTGCAGTCGGTGGCCAGCAAGAATGACCACGACGTGGCGTGGGCGCGCCTGGAGCAGGTGGGGCTGGCCGAGTACTTCGTCCTGCCGCACATCGGCTGGGGGCCGAAGTCCGCCTCGGTGCGGGCGATCGCGGAACGGCTGAACTTCGCCGAGTCCACCATCGCCTTCGTGGACGACCAGCCCACCGAACGCGCGGAGGTCGCCTTCCACCTGCCCGCGGTGCGCTGCTACCCGGCCGAGCAGGCGGCGGACCTGGCCTCGTTGGCCGAGTTCAGCCCGCCGGTGATCACCGAGGACTCGGCAAGGCGGCGGAAGATGTACCAGGCGGGGTTCCGCCGCGATGCCGAGCGCGAGGAGTTCACCGGACCGGACGAGGACTTCCTGCGCACCCTGGACCTGCGCATGACCGTCGTGCGCGCCACCGAACGGGAACTGGCCCGCGCGGCGGAGTTGACGTTGCGCACCAGCCAGATGAACGCGACCGGCGTCCCCTACGACGACGCGGCCCTGCGGTCGTTGATGACCGATCCGGAGCACGAAATCCTGGTGGTCGGCATGTCCGACCGGTTCGGCCCGCACGGCGCGGTCGGGATCGTCCTGCTGCACCGGACGTCCGAGGTGTGGCACCTGAAGCTGCTCGCCACCTCCTGCCGGGTGGTGGCGTTCGGCGCGGGCAGCACGCTGCTCAACTGGATCGTCGACCGGGCCGCACGGGCCGGGGTGCACCTGGCGGCCGACTTCCGGCCCACGGATCGCAATCGCATGATGGACATCGCCTACCGGTTCGCCGGGTTCGACGACGAACCCTGCGGGTGCCTGCTCACGCTCGGGCCCACCGCGGCCGAGGGCGTGCGACGCCTGCACCTGCTGCCTGAACCGCGACCGGTGTCGCCGGTCGTGACGCTCGACGCGGTCGACTTGGAGGTGGCCCATGGCTGAGCAGGTGGACGTCTCGGTGGCGCTGGCCGAGTACGTGCGCGAGATGTCGTTGCGGGAGGACGGGATCCTCCGCGAACTGCGGGAGGAGACGGCGGAACTGCCGGGCGGCCGCTCGTTGCAGGTGATGCCCGAGGAGGGCCAGTTCCTCGGACTCCTGGTGAGCCTGCTCGGTGCCCGGTCCGTGCTGGAGTTGGGGACGTACACCGGGTACAGCACGTTGTGCATGGCCAGGGCGCTGCCGTCCAATGGGCGACTGGTGACCTGCGACATCACCGGCCGGTGGGCCGATATCGGTGTGCCGTTCTGGACGCGGGCCGGGGTGGCGGACCTGATCGACCTCCGGGTCGGTCCGGCGGAGTCCACAATGGACGCCCTGCTCGCCTGCGGTGAGGCGGACGGGTTCGATCTCGTGTTCGTGGACGCCGACAAGGCCGGGTATCCCGCTTATTACGAGCGGGCCCTGCGGTTGGTGCGGCCGGGTGGGTTGGTGGTGCTGGACAACACGCTGTTCTTCGGCCGCGTCGCCGACCCCTCGGTGACCGATCCGGACACCGAGGGAGTGCGGAAGGTCAACGCACTGATCCGCGATGACCAGTCGGTGGACATCGTTCTGCTGACGATGGCGGACGGGTTGACGTTGGTGCGGCGGAAGACGGCGTAACGTGCTCGGGCGCTCGACAGCGCCCGAGCACGTGAGTGGCTTACGGTCGTCGGCATGGCCGACGCTGTGGTGTTCCCGGGAGGGAGGTCCGGGCCGACGGCACCGCTGACCACGCACGCGGGTGAGGTGGCCGGGCGCCGTGGCGCGACCGTGCACCGGCACGTGTGGTCGGGGAAGCCGCCGATGCCGTGGGGTCCGCGGGTCGAGGAGTGGGTGCGTGGTGAGGTCACCGCGGTGCTCGACGCCATTGGTGGGAAGCCGTTGCTGATCGGCAAGTCGCTGGGCACCGTCGCGGCGGCAGTGGCCGCGGAGCGATCGTTGCCGGCGCTGTGGCTCACGCCGTTGCTGACCGAGGAGTGGGTGGCGGCCGCGCTGAGCCGGGCGAGCGTCCCGTTCCTGCTGGTCGGCGGCACCGCTGACGAGTGGTGGGACGGCTCGTTGGCTCGCGGGTTGTCGCCGCACGTGCTGGAGGTGGCGGGCGCGGACCACAACATGGGCGTACCCGGCTCGATCGAGGTGCTCAGTCGAGTGGTCGCGGCCGCTGAGGATTTCCTCGACTCGATCGGTTGGCCGGGCTGAGCGCTGGCAGGGCAAGGGTGGACGACACATCAGGCCGGTGGTTGCGCACCACCGGCCTGATGTATCGACGGGTGTCCCTGTCAGGCCTCGTCGCGGAGGCGGACGACCAGGTCGACCATGGCCTTCACCGTGCGGAAGTTGGCGAGTTTCAGGTTGGCCCCGGAGATGGTCACGCCGTAGCTCTGTTCCAGGTGCACCACGAGTTCCATCGCGAACAGGGAGGACAGGCCGCCTTCGCCGAACAGGTCGCGGGTGGCGGTCCAGTCCGCTTTCGTGCGGGTCTCCAGGAAGTCGATCAACTCCTGCTCGATGGTGTCCGGGGTGGCCGAGACCGTCATGGTTGCGCCTCTTCGTAGTCGTAGAAACCGCGACCGCTCTTGCGGCCGTGGTGGCCGTCGCGGACCTTCTCCAGCAGCAGCTCGCATGGGCGGCTGCGGTCGTCGCCGATGCGTCGGTGCAGGACGTCCAGCGCGTCGACGAGGTTGTCGATGCCGATCAGGTCGGCGGTGCGCAGGGGACCGGTGGGGTGGCCCAGGCAGCCGCGCATGAGCGCGTCGACGTCCTCGGCGGACGCCACGCCCTCCTGCACCAGGCGGGCGGCGTCGTTGATCATCGGGTGGAGCAGCCTGCTGGTGACGAAACCCGGTGAGTCGCGGACGACGATCGGGGTTCGGCGCAGCTCGCCGAGGAACTTCTTGGCCGAGGTGACGACGTCTGCGGCGGTGCGCGGGCCGGGGATCACCTCGACGGTGGTGATCAGGTAGGCCGGGTTCATGAAGTGCGTGCCCAGCAGGTCCGCCGGACGGGTCACGCCGGCCGCCAGCTCGTCGATGGGGATGGACGAGGTGTTGGAGATGATCGGGGTGCCCATCGACACGGCCGCGGACACCTGGGCCAGCACAGCGGCTTTCGTGGCGGGGTCCTCGACGACGGCCTCGATCACGGCGACCGGGGACGGGCCGGAGAGGGCGTCGGCGAGGGACGTGACCGTGGTGAGCCTGCCGGGTGGGGTGTCCGGCGGGGCCGCGCCCAGCAGGGTCGCGGTCCGCAGGTTGCGCGTGATGGCGACCTCGGCCCGGTCCAGGACCGCGCGGTCCACGTCCACCAGCGTCACGGGGACGCCGTGCGTGAGCGCGAGCGTGGTGATGCCCGTGCCCATCACGCCCGCGCCGACGACGACGAGTGGATGACCCTCCTCGCGTGCCGCTGCCGTCACGGGACCTCCTCGCACCTCGACCGGGTTCTCCGGCGGTCATGGTCCGGTGCCGCCGCTATCGTCCGGATAGCGCCGCCGTCCGCTAGGGCCGCGCTATGGCGCCCGGTTAGCCTTCCCGACCGGCAGGGCCGGGTCACCCGGCGAGCACCCGGGAGAGGACACCGTGGACAGCACTCAGGCCGAGCCGGTCGGCTACCCCTTCAACCGCGCCGAAGACCTGGAACTGGACGAGCGCTACGCGCGGTCGCGAGAGAGCGGGAAACTGGTCCGCGTCACGATGCCGTACGGCGAGGACGGCTGGCTCGCCACCCGCCACGAGGACGTCCGGATGGTGTTGGGGGACCAGCGTTTCAGCCGGGCCGCCGCCGCGGCCGCGGGCCTCAAGGAGCCGCGCACGTCACCGCAGACCGTCGGCCCCGGCGTGATCCTGTCGATGGACCCGCCGGAGCACTCCCGCGTCCGCAGGCTGGCGGGCAAGGCGTTCACCCACCGCAACGTGGAACGGTTGCGCGCCAAGGCCCAGCAGGTCGCGAACGACCTGGTGGACCGGATGGTCGAGCACGGCTCGCCGGTCGACCTCATCGAGAACTTCGCGTCCCCGCTGCCGGTCACGATGATCTGCACGATGCTCGGCGTGCCCGTGGCCGACCAGCACCAGTTCCTCGACTGGTCGGAGGTGTTCGCGTCGGCGACCACCCTCAGCGAGGCGGAGACCCAGCAGCGGCTGGGCAGCCTGGTCCAGTACATGTCGGAACTGCTGCGGCAGCGCCAGGCGGAACCCGCCGACGACCTGCTGAGCGGTCTGGTGCTGGCCCGCGACCAGGACGACCGGTTCACCGCCGAGGAGATCCTCAGCCTGGCGATCGTGCTGCTGGGCGCCGGGCACGAGAACATCACCAGCCAGATCCCCAACTTCGTCTACACCCTCCTGCGGCACCCGGACGAGCTGGCGCGGCTGCGGGCCGACCCCTCGCTGGTGCCGCAGGCCGTCGAGGAGCTGATGCGGTACATCCCGCTGGGCCTCGGTCCGGTGCTGGCCCGCTACGCGCTGGTGGACGTCGAGGTCGGCGGCGTGCTGGTCCGCGCCGGGGAACCGGTGGTGGCCTCGCTCGGCTCGGCCAACCGCGACGAGGAGGTGTTCGAGCGGGCCGACGAGCTGGACCTGACCCGGCACCCCGGCCCGCACGTGGGGTTCGGCCACGGCCCCCACCACTGCCTCGGCGCGGCCCTGGCGCGGATGGAGATGCAGGTCGCCGTGGAGACGCTGCTGGAGCGCTTCCCGGAACTGCGCATCGCGGTCCCCGAGGAGGAGCTGAAGTGGCGCACCGGCACGTTCATGCGCAGCGTCGTGGAACTGCCCATCACCTGGTGACGTGACGAGGAAGTGGGGCGGGGCCGGCGGCCCCGCCCCACTTCCGTCTCAGTCCTCGCCGCGGTAGCCCCGCAGTTCGCGGCGCGCCTCGTGGCGGCTGCGACGACGGTCCTCACGGCGGAAGTAGTAGTCCGTGCACGAGCGGCACCCGTTGCTCAGGTTGAACAGGTGGTGGTAGTTGCCGGTCCAGTGGCAGCCGCTCGAACGCCTGTTCAGGGACGTGCTGTCGACCGTGATCTCGGTCGGCAGCGTGCACGGCCCGAACCGGTGGTCGTGCACCGGGACGCACGTCACCATGCGCTCGTCCGCCACCTGCACCCACAGGGGCCGGGTCTTGTCGGTCCTGCTCATACGGTCGCCTTTCGGCTCCGTGACGCCCCTGGCTGGGGCTGTCATGAGACCGGGTGCACCGTGATCACCTCCGACTGCGCGGGACGGGTCGTCGAGCCGATGGTACGCCGAACGCTCACCAGGCCACGGGAAGTGCTTCCACCCCGCGGATCAGAACGCCCTCGCGCCACTTGACGTCCTCCGGCGGCACGGCGAGCCGCAGCTCCGGGAAGCGGCTCAGCAGCGTGCCGAGGGTGACCTGGAGGTCCAACCGGGCCAGTTGCGCGCCGATGCAGTGGTGCGGCCCGAACCCGAACGTCAGGTGCTGGATGTTCTTCCGGTCCAGGTCCAGCACGTCGGCGTCCGGGAACACGTCCGCGTCGCGGTTGGCCGAGGCGATGTCGGCCACCAGGGTCTCACCCGCCCGCACGGTCACGTCGCCGAACTCCACGTCCTCCTTGGCGACCGTGCCGAACGCGCCGCCGGAGTTGATCGGCACGTGCCGCAGCAGTTCCTCCACCGCCTGGTTGATCAGCTCTGGGCGCTCGCGCAGCTTCGCCAGCTCGTCCGGCGTGGTGAGCAGCGTGTAGGTGAAGTTCAGGACCGTGTTGAGGATCGTCTCGTGCCCGCCGACCAGCAGCGCGACCGCGAGCGACGCCAACTCGATCTCGCTGAGCCGGTCCTCGCCGTCCACCGCCGTGACCAGCGTGCTGAGCACGTCCTCGCCGGGCTCCGCGCGCTTGGCCGCGACCAAACCGTTGAGGTAGCCCAGGAACTGTGCGATCGACGTCTGAGCCTCGTCCGACGTGAACACCCCGGACATGATCGTCTCGGTGAGCACGCGGAAGTCGGCGCGCTCGGCCGCCGGGATGCCCAGCACCTCGCAGATCACCATCACCGGCAGCGGTTCCGCGACGAACTTCTTCAGGTCCGCGGGCGAACCGTGCGCGACCATCTCGTCCAGCAGCCCGTCGACGATCTCCTGCACCTTCGGCCGCAGCTTCTCGATGCGCCGCACGGTGAACGCCTTGGCCATGAACCTCCGCACCCTCGTGTGGTCGGGTCCGTCCATGGTCAGCACCGATCCCACGGGCGGCGTGCCCGGCACCATGCGCGGCGCCGCCTCGCCCAGTTCGGCCGACGCCGCACGGCTGAACCTGGGGTCGGACTGGGCCGTGCGCACCGACGAGTGCCGAACGGCCAGCCACGCCTCACCGCCGTAGGGCATCCGCACCTTCGCCACCGGCGCCTCGTCGCGGGCCGCGCGGTACCACGGGTCCGCGCTCAGTCGGCTGGTGTCGCCGACGGGGTACTGCGGCGTCGTTTCCTGCGTGCTCATGTGATTCCTCCCGGGCCGGTCCCCGAGGCGGCCCGCGCCGGATCGTCACGACCGGACGCCCGCGCCGCGTTCCCACGTCCGCGCGGCGGTCCGGTCGTTCGGGTGACCTCGGTCGTGATGATCGGTCATCGGCACTATCGTCCCGATAGCGCCGCCGCCCGCCGCGTTGTCGCTGGTGAAGGGCGATATTTCCGCGCTATGCCCGCTTCTTAGCTTGGGCTGGGTCCGGGAGGGCCGCCGAGTTCTGCGCGGAAGTCGAAGACGGGGTAACCAATGTTCTGGCACGGGTCACGGCGCGCGGGCGACCTCTTCGGGACGGTCTGATCACATGGCCGAGGACGAGAAGCTGCTCGGGTACCTGCGGCGTGCCATGGGGGAGCTGGCCGACGCCCGCACCCAGGTGAAGGACCTCGAGGCCAGGGCGGGCGAGCCGATCGCGATCGTCGCGATGAGCTGCCGCTACCCCGGCGGCGTGACGTCGCCGGAAGAACTCTGGGACCTGCTCGTCGAAGGCCGGGACGCCATCGCGGAGTGGCCGGAGGACCGCGGCTGGAACACCGCCGACCTGTACCGGCCGGGAGCACCGGTGCCCGGCAAGACCTTCTGCCGCGAGGGCGGTTTCCTCGACGCCGCGGGCGACTTCGACGCCGGGTTCTTCGGCGTGTCCCCGAACGAGGCCCTGGCGATGGACCCGCAGCAGCGCCTGGTGCTGGAAACCTCCTGGGAAGCCGTGGAACGGGCCGGGATCGCGCCGTCCTCGTTGCGCGACAGCCGGACCGGCGTGTTCGTCGGCGCCATCGACAACGGCTACGGCTCGCCCGTGTTCGACGTTCCCCCTGGCGCGGAAGGGTTCCTGGACACCGGCACGCACACCAGCGTCGTGTCCGGCCGCGTCGCCTACACGCTCGGCCTTCGCGGCCCCGCGATCACCGTGAACACGGCCTGCTCGTCCTCGCTGGTGGCCTTGCACCTCGCGTCCCGCGCGCTGCGCGCCGGTGACTGCTCGCTCGCCCTCGCGGGTGGCGTGACCGTGATGCCCGTGCCCGACCCCTTCGTGTCGTTCAGCCAGCAGGGCGGCCTCGCCCCGGACGGGCGCTGCAAGGCGTTCGGCGCGGGCGCCGACGGCACCGGCTGGTCCGAGGGAGTCGGGATCGTGCTGCTGGAACGGCTGTCCGACGCCGTGCGCAACGGCCGCCGCGTCCTCGCGGTGCTGCGGTCGAGCGCGGTCAACCAGGACGGCGCCAGCAACGGCCTGTCCGCGCCGAACGCCACCGCGCAGCGCGAGGTCATCCGCGACGCGCTGGCCGCCGCCGAACTCGCGCCGATCGACGTGGACGCGGTGGAGGCCCACGGCACCGGCACCCGGCTCGGCGACCCGATCGAGGCCGGGGCCCTGCTGGCGGAGTACGGCCGCCACCGCGAGGCCGACCGTCCACTGTGGCTCGGTTCGCTGAAGTCCAACATCGGCCACACG